>JAPULD010000099.1 GCA_027295365.1 Planctomycetota bacterium | reverse complement strand
GATGTCGCCTTCACCTGACACGTGCCGAATCGAGTCGATAGGACAGAAAGCGAGATCGAAGGGTTCACCCTCCAGGCTGAACGCGCGACAATCGACCTCGTGCAAGTTCATCCCGGCTCGGACCTCGGCTCGGGCCAGCATCGATGGCGAAGCATCCAGGCCGACGTACTCGATGCCATGCTTGATGAAGGCGTGTCCGTAGCGAGCGTTGCCGCACATGGGTTCAAGGATGCGCTTCACTCCGGGAATCTGCTGGAGCAACCATTCTACCTCTGCGTTCACGGGAAAGTCGAACGCGGCGCAGTAGAGATCCGCTTCGTCGTAAACGCCGGTCATGATTTCTTGTCTTCAGCTTCCCGAGCCCAGCCACACTCCGGGCAACCTTGGACAGAGATTCCCTTGAGTTCATAATCGCAAGTGGGACATTTCATTTCCCGGGATGGCGCCCCGGCCCGCCAGGCTTTAATATCACGTAACACATTCTCCGGTTCATATCCCGCATCACAAATAACCCTCAGAGGGAGCATGATTGCCCTATTCTTATCGAGAAACAAATAGAACGCATTCTCATTATTTTTGAATGCAAAAATCGCCTGCCATTTAAGTTGCGAGGTTTCCAACGCAGTGCGACTTTCCACATGTTCCGGTGTGAGAAATAACTCTTGGGATTTGAAGAGTTCGGACCCTTCACGCTGTAACCGTCGAATCGAAAAATGAACAACCAGCTGATTCCTGAACAAAAAATAGGTAGACAATAAGAACGATGAGAAGGACCAGAATAATCCAAAGACTAGATCAAACGTATCAATAGAATTCAAGACCGGATCAATGGCTACGAGGACACCAAGGATGAAAAATATGACCGCAAATATCCAGAAAATCGAACGACGAAAAAATGACTGATTATTTTTCCAATACGTTTGAAAGGCCTTGAATTCCTCGACGGAAATGGTGTATTTAAAGGTGTAATCCGTCAAGCGATCAACTCCAAATTGAAGACAAGGATCATCATAGAGGACAACAGCCGATCTTGCGATCGACTGTTGTTCGTCTCATTTGTTCTTGAAATTCGTTTGTTTACGCCTTCGGGCCCGCCGCGCGGACTTCGTCGGTGATCTCGTATTTCTCATCGTTGGCGCGAAAGCGTCCCGCCAGATCCTTCGCCTTGGTGTCGTAGGCGTCCTTGTCGGCCCAGGTGTTCCGGGGGCTGAGCACTTCACTGGGAACGCCCGGCACCGCATCGGGTATGGGCAAACCGAACACGTCGTCCGGAGTGAAGGTGGCTCCGCTCAGCGTGCCATCAAGAATCGCGGTCACGAACGCGCGGGTCCACTCCAGCTTGAAGCGATGGCCTTCGCCATAAGGCCCACCCGTCCAACCCGTGTTGAGCAGCCAGACGTTGGCGTTCTGCTCCTCGACCCGCTTGGCCAGCCACTCGGCGTACACCATAGGCGGACGAGGCAGGAAGGGACCACCAAAACAGGGACTGAAGTTGGGCAAGGGTTCGGTCACCCCCGCCTCGGTGCCAGCCAGCTTGCTGGTGTAGCCATTGATGAAGTAGTACATCGCCTGGGCGGAAGTCAGCTTGCTGACGGGAGGCAAGACGCCAAAGGCGTCGGCAGTCAGGAAGATCACGTTCTTGGGATGCCCCCCCATCGAAGGAATCACGGCCCCCGGGATAAAATTCACTGGATACGTGACGCGGGAGTTTTCAGTTTTCGAACCATCGTCGTAATCGGGAACCCGCGTGGCCGCGTTGAGCATGGTGTTCTCAAGCACGCTGCCAAACCGGATCGCGTTCCAGATCTGGGGTTCGCCTTCCTTGGAAAGCTTGATGCACTTGGCGTAGCAGCCCCCCTCGATGTTGAAGACGCCCTTGTCCGACCATCCATGCTCATCGTCGCCAATGAGCGGACGATTGGGATCGGCCGACAACGTCGTCTTGCCAGTGCCGGAGAGCCCGAAAAACAGTGCCACGTTGGTGGGGTCTTTTTCGTCGACGTTCGCCGAGCAATGCATGGGAAAGACATCCATCTCGGGCAGGTCGTAGTTCATTGCATAGAAGATCGATTTCTTGATCTCCCCCGCGTAGCGCGTGCCGATGATGATGACCTTCTTCTGCTCCAGACTCTGGATGACGCACGCCCTTGAGTTGAGCCCATGGTCGGCCCAGTCATCAAGCTGCAGGTTGCAGGCATTGATGATCGTCCAGTCGGACTCGAAGTTCTCCAGATCAGAATCCAGGGCGTTGATGAACAACGTCTTTGCGAAGAGACAATGC
Organism: Planctomycetota bacterium; assembly: GCA_027295365.1. Lineage (GTDB taxonomy): Bacteria > Planctomycetota > Phycisphaerae > Phycisphaerales > SM1A02 > JADFSH01. The sequence goes on along the minus strand of JAPULD010000099.1, from coordinate 255 downwards.
CAGGCTTCCTCCGTGACGACGGTGACGTTGAGACGGTAGCTCGGGTCGGCGCCGGCGAATCCATCGAATCTGAACAGCTCTTCCTTCGTGGAGAGGTGATCGACGGCCAGTTTTTCCAGAGCCGCGAAGTTCTCGGGGGAGATTGGCTTGTTGACCTTGCCCCAGGCGATCGAATCGTGAATCAGGGGTGTGTCTTCGAGAAACTTGTCGTTGGGAGATCGCCCCGTGTGCTGTCCCGTGTCGACGCTGAACGCG
>JAPULD010000098.1 GCA_027295365.1 Planctomycetota bacterium | reverse complement strand
GGCAAGCCTGCCGCGCCAGGCAGCGAGCTGGTCGACGTGATCCGCATCCAGGAAAAACACGATCCGATCCGTTTGCTCCCCGAAAGTTACGCGAAGGCATGCCGTCTCGGGAAGTTGAGGCAATGGCTCTGGGCCGGGGCTGCTGCGGCGGTGTTGCTCATCGCCATGGACGGCATTGGCTTTCACCTTCGACTTGACGCGATGCGCAAGAGCATGGAACGTGTCGAAGGCCTCAGCGAGCAATACGATCATATGCAGCAGAACGGCGAAAAGCTCCGCGCCGCGATCGTCGCCCTCGATGATCTCGATCGAAGCCTGGAAACCGAGATCGGCGTGATGGCAAACTACCGGGCCGCGTTGCAGGAGATTTCCCGTCTCGTCCCCGAAGATCTTCGTTTCACGAAGATTGCGTTGAAGCGAGTAGACGCCGCCACTCAATTGTCGCTGACGGGCTATGCCTTTGAAGGCGAGACGCTCAACAGCGGCCAGACGCTTGAACTCTTCATGGCTGCGTTGCAGGACAGTCCGATGTTCAGTCAGACTCGGATCGGCAACGTCCAAAGCGCCCAGTACGAGAAACGCACCGGCCAGCGATTCGAGATCTCCGGGACGCTGATTCACGTCATCAGTGATCCTGGCCCCGAGGTTATCACCGCCGCGCTCACGGAGTCGTCACCATGAAGGGCATGATGGAACGTGAATTCATCGCACAACTCGTGATCATCCTGGCCGTGAGCCTGGGGGGATGGATGATGCTGGTTCAGCCCAAGGCCCGGCAATTGCATGAGATGGAGGCGGTGTTCCTGGCCGTCACCAACAACTCATCGGAATACTCCGATGTCGCCCTTCAGGATCTCGCGGACATGCTCACCGATGGCCGCCAAAGGATCGACGAGATCGACGAGCGAAACAAGCTGGCGGAGAACACCACGCTTCTCTATAGCCTGATCTCGGGCATCGGTGCTGACAACGATGTCATGGTTCAGAGCCTCACCCCGGGAACGCGCGTCATCCGCACGGGGGTCACCGATTTCTCCTCTACGCGGATCGACATCGTGCTCGAAGGGAAATACGAAAAGATCTCGCAGTTCTTCCAGGCGATCCGTGATTTGCCGGGTTTCATCAGGCCCTTCTCCCTGACCATGAAACCGGCTGGCGAAGTCGGACACGACCTGGTCGTGGTCAATCTCAGTTGTGAGCTTCTGGAATTTCCGATTCCTGAGAATCTGAACGATATCGGAGTTTTTCCCTGATGCAGCGCGGTTTCAACACACTGAATCTCACCGGTCTGGCCATGCTCATGTTGCCCATCATCATGATCAAGATGCTGGCCCTGATGCTGGGAGTCGGGATGCCAAAAGGCGTGTCCGCTTCGAATTCCGTGGTTTCGACGAATCAGGTGACGCATGGTGCCTCGTATAACCGCCATGCCTCATGGAGCCAGGCCCAGCATGAGGCGACCGACTATATCGATTCGCTCCAGGACGATTCGGCGGCTTCCAACCCGATGCTCTATGGAGGACGCGCCTCTCAGATTTCGATAACGAGCCCATCGCTTGCCAAGCTGTACACGTTGCAGATGATTCTGAGCAAAGCCACCGGAAATGTAGCCTTGATCAACAACATGCAATATCACGTTGGGGACCGGTTCGGGGATACCCCTTGGCGCATCATCGCCATTGACGCCGATGCCCGGGTAGTCATTGCTCGTCACGACGAGACGGGGCTTGATTCCATCCTTCGAGTGGACTGAGCGAGCGTCACGCCCGGAACTTCAAAATAAATGAGTGGTCCTGCGACCCCGTGCCGCGTGTGATGATGCGATGGACTATATATTCGTCTTCGTCAATTCAATCACGAGGCCCCAGGCATGCATCAATCTTCACTTCGTTCCCGTTCAGGTCGTTTTCTTGTTCTTCTGACGGGTTGCCTTATCGCGATCACGCCGGCGAAGGCCCAGTCGTCTTCGCTTCAGGATCGCCTTGATCACCTGATTCAACGACTCGACGAGCGACGCGTGGAATTGCATATTCCCGGCATGGCCATCGCGGTGATGCTGGATGGCGAAATGGTCCTGGCCCACGGTTTCGGGCTCGCGGACGTGGAATCAGGGCGAGCAGTGACGCCAGAGACGATCTTCGCCATCGGGTCCTCGACCAAGGCATTCACCTCGACCCTCGTGGGCATGATGATCGACGATGGCAAAATGCAATGGGACGATCCCATGACGTCATTCGTGCCGCTCTTTGATCTGCAGGTTGACAGTGATGACCCGGACGCGGTGGTGACGGTGCGGGATGCCCTGAGTCATCGAAGCGGATTCGCTCGGATGGGCGTGCTCTGGGCCGCCGGCACGAGCAGCGCCGACATGATTTTCAAGACCGCCTCTAAAGCCGAGCCCGTGGCGCCGTTTCGAAAGAAGTTTTATTACAACAACGTCATGTATCTCGCGGCGGGAACCGCCGCGGCACGCACCGGTGACACCGATTGGGACACCATGGTTCGCGAGCGTCTGCTCGAGCCACTGGGAATGAACGATTCCAACACATCGGTCACGGAGGCGATGTCCGATCCCCGCCTTTCTTTGGGCTACATTTGGAACGAGACCAGGGAGAATTTCAAGCGTCTGCCCATGCGTCATCTCGACGCCATCGGACCCGCCGGGTCGATCAACTCCAACGTGCTGGACATGGCGCATTGGGTTCAGTTCCAGCTCGATCGTGGCGTCTACCAGGGGAATCGACTCATCAGCGAGGAACGGCATCAAGACACCTGGACAACCCAGATCGACCTCGCACCCTCCATCGGATATGGACTCGGTTGGTTTCTCCAGGAATGGGAAGGGCAACCCGTGGTGGAACATGGGGGCAACATCGATGGATTCGGGGCCCAGGTCGCGCTGTTGCCCGAGTCGAATCTGGGCTATGTGCTGTTGACCAACGTCACCGCGACGCCCTTGCAACAGGGATCGATGAAGATCGTCTGGGAAACCATGCTGGGCGACCTGCCCGACGAGACTCAGTTGGTCGAGGCCGGTGATTATCAGGAATTCCTGGGCGAATACGTAGCCAACTTCGCTTCGTTCAAGGACGATCGATTCAACGTACTGGTTCAGAACGACAAGCTCGCGGTCGACGTGCCGGGGCAGATGATCTACGAGCTGTACCCGCCCGATGAGCAGGGGC
>JAPULD010000097.1 GCA_027295365.1 Planctomycetota bacterium | reverse complement strand
GAGCAGGGCAAGGCGAGCGACAGGCCAGAATGACGGCCGATGAGCTGGAAGCAGTTTGGGAGCTTCAAGCCAAGGGATACGCCACCAGTGTCACACTCGCCCAGGAACACGTTGAGGATGTGACCAAGGCCTATGTCAAAGCTCGGCATGACATGAACAAGGCCCGTCGGGAAGCCAACCAAGGCAGGGATGGCGAAGACGGTGATCGTGGAGGTCAGGGCGATCGGGGAGGCCGAGGCGGGCGGGGTGGATCAAATGACATGCGAGAGATGCGTGACAACCACGTCAGTAAATTGCGCGATGCCTTGAATGGCCACCTCGACGAATCACAGATGAAGATCGCCATGCAGACGCTCGGCTCATTCAACAACAGCTGGGACGGAATGGTGCACGCCATCGCCGGTTTTGACCTGAGCGAAGACGAGACCCTGAAGGCGCTGGAAGCGACCCAAGCGTACGTGGTCGATCTGGCGACATTGCGGGAAAAGGGCGATCGACAGAAGATGCGCCAAGGCATGCAGGACGCACGACAGAAACTGTCTGACTCCATGAAAGGCCTGCTCAGCGAGGACCAGATGAAGGAATTCCAGCGCTTCACCAATGCCGGCACACGAGGACAGCCGGGCCGAGGCGGGCGTGGTGGTCGTGGGGGTGAAGGTGGACGAGGAGGCAACGGCGGACGAGGGGGTAATGGAGGTCGAGACGGTAACGGGGGCGGCGGCATCTGATCCACCACTCCCACATTCCAGATTCACAACACCCGCGCCAGCGCGTGGGTTTTTCTATGGATTTAAACGGGACCGGGGAGCTGTTAAAAAGTCGATGAACGGGTTTTCAATCCACCACAATGCAACAATGCACGTCATATAACATACGAACCCCTGGGGCACGAAGTCGAATACGCCTTTTCTGGCGATGAGCGGAGCGTTTTTCAACAGTCCCTCTGTCACTATTGTTTCTACATATTTCGCCACTTCCGAGAGAGTGGGGGGCTGGTGGCTGGCGGCGCAGCTCCCCCGATAAGAAGCTCAGACTGCCTAATCCACCCCTACGTTTTCCTGAAGACCCAAACTCAGTATCATGCTGATGTAGATTGTTCCAGGGCAGTCATTATGGGGATTGCTTCATGACCGACAAATTCAGGGATAAACAGGATCCGGAGCACAAGACCAAAGATTCGTCCCGCCATGACCCGGAGGCGACGCTCAAGCCGCGGAACACCCAACACACATCGAAGCGATCCGACGACCTGCCGGATCATATCGATGCGTATCGAATCCTTGAGCAGATCGGCGAGGGGGGGATGGGCATCGTTTACCTCGCCGAACAGACCGAGCCGGTGCGCCGCCGCGTCGCTTTGAAGCTCATCAAGCTGGGCATGGACTCGAAGGAGGTCATCGCCCGTTTCGAGGCCGAGCGTCAGGCCCTGGCCATTATGGATCACGCTTGTGTGGCCAAGGTCTTCGATGCGGGAGTAAGCGAGGACGGTCGGTCGTACTTCGTCATGGAGCACGTTCCGGGAGTGCCGATCACTGAGCATTGCGATCACCAGCGGCTGAGTATCGACGAGCGTCTCAACCTGTTCATACAGGTCTGCAACGCGCTCCAGCACGCCCATCAGAAGGGCATCATCCACCGCGACCTCAAACCGGGCAACATCCTCGTCTCGGTCAAGGAAGGCAGAGCGACGCCCAAGGTGATTGATTTCGGGGTGGCCAAGGCACTGCATCAGAAGCTCACGGAGAAGACGCTGTTCACCGAGCAGGGCCAGCTCATCGGAACGCCCGAGTACATGAGCCCCGAGCAGGCGGAGATGACGGCCCAGGACATCGACACCCGCAGCGACATCTACTCGCTGGGCGTCTTGCTCTATGAACTGCTCACCGGGGCTCTGCCGTTCGATCCGAAGTCTCTCCGCGAGGCCGCCTTCGGCGAGATCCAGCGGATCATTCGCGAAGTTGAACCCTCCAAGCCGAGCACGAAACTCAGCGCCCTCGGCGATCAGTCCACGACCAGCGCGGAGAAGCGCAGGCTCGACATAAGATCCCTGACTCGCGAGTTGCGCGGTGATCTGGACTGGATCGTGATGAAAGCGCTGGAGAAGGATCGTGAACGCCGTTACGAGACGGCCAACGGCCTCGCGATGGACATCTCACGTCACCTGAACAACGAACCGGTGACCGCCAGTCCACCCAGCGCGGCGTATAAGATCAGCAAGTTCGTGCGCCGCAACCGCGGGTCCGTGGCGGCGAGTGCCGCGCTCCTGCTGGTCCTGCTGCTCGGCATGATCGGAACGACGATCGGCATGATCAGGGCCCGCACTGCTGAGACGCTGGCGAAAACCGAAGCCGATCGCGCCGATGCCGAAGCCGACGAAGCGAAACGCCAGGAAGAGATCGCCGTTGCGGTCAACAATTTCCTGAACTACGACTTGCTCGAAACGGTCATGCCATCGGCGGAAGAAGGCAGAGGTCGAAATGTGCTCATGCGCGACGTCCTCGATGTTGCCGCCGAACGCATTGACGAAGCATCCCGTCCCGGTGGCAGGTTTCATGACAAGCCGGTGGTGGAGGCGACGATACGGGCCACCTTGGGGAATACCTACTGGCAATTGGGGGAGCGCGACATTGCGGAAACGTATCTGGAGCGGGCGCTCGAGTTGTGCCGACGCACGTTGGGAGAGTCGGATCGGCGGACACGGTATTTAATGGAGCGCATGGCTTTCGTGTACCGGCGCACGGGTCGTTCACTTGAGGCCGTACCGCTCATGGAGCAGGCGTTCGAGGCCAATGCGCGTCAGTTGGGTGAGGAGCACCCCGCGACCGTCAGCTCGATGGACAAGCTCGCGCTCGTTTACCGGGATCAGGGTCGATTGGATGAAGCAGAGTCTCTTTTTCTGAAGGCCCTTGAACTGAGAACTCGCGACCTTGGAGCTGATCATCCCGCCACGCTGGACTCCATGAACAATCTCGCCGCTCTTTACTGGTACCAGGGTCGCTTAGACGAGGCCCTACCGTTGTTGCAACAAACGCTCGAAGACCGGAAGCGTGTGCTGGGAGTGGACCATCCCGCTACGTTCATTACGATGTCCCGTCTTGCTAATTTGTATCGCTTGCTGCGTCGCTTCGACGAGTCACTGGCACTTTTTGAGCCCGCGCTTGACCTTGTGGTCCAACTCTACGGAGAAACCCATCCCTTCACGATTGAATGCATCACAAATTTTGCTTCTCTGCACATTGATCTGGACCGATTCGATGATGCCGAATCCATGCTCAGAGCGAGCTTGCTGGATCTGCAGCGCGATCTTGGTGAGACCCACGCAAGCACGATACGAAGGATGCGAAATCTCGCCTGGGTTCTTTTGCTCATGAAGAGACTTGAGGAAGCGGAATCGATCTTGATCGAACATCGATCACTGAGTCGGGAGCATCTCGGCAAGGATCAGGGCGAGTACGAATGGAGCCTCCGGGATCTTTCGAATTTACGCTGGACGCGAGCGAAGGAATTCATCGAACGCGGCGATCTGGAATCGGCGATCAAGCAATACGTTCGACGCGCTGAAGTTGATTCCGAACTCCTTGGGTTTCTGCCGGAGAGTGAGGTGCACGAAACGATTCTGGCGTACGATTACAACCAAGCCGGGGAGCTGTTGAGTCGATTAGGCAGGAACGAACAAGCCATCGCGGCCGTCACTCGCGCCGTCGAGATCATTGAAGATGCGGCTGCCGCGCATCCGGATCGTCACGGCATCCTCCAGGACCGGTTTTACTATCTGAATCGGCTCTATCATCTCGGTGCGGATGACCTGGCAAACGGTGCCAAGGAGTCGCTCCTGGCCAGAATGTTTGCCAGCAGCGAGGCCTTATGCCGACACCCTGAGGCGACGGCGGGGAACCTGAACGAAGCGGCATGGCTCCTCTTGACCGTCAATCCGGAGCGGCATCGTGATCCCACCGCCGCGCTCGAGTTGTCCCTAAGGGCGTGTGACAAAACGGAGTATTCCGACCCGGTGATGCTCGACACACTGGCTCTTGCCCATCACCTGACAGGCGACACGGCGACCGCAATCGAAACTGAGAAGAAAGCTCTTTCACTGCTGCCCGTTGACACCCCGGGGCGGGGCGACTACGAAGCCGCACTCTCCAGGTTCGAGGCCGCATTGGAAAGCGAGTCCAATTGAGACCGATCATCGTCATCGTCCAAGTATGGGCTACGGAAGAAATAGAGAAAAGCAGGAAAAAACAGGGACCGGGGAGCTGTTTATTCACTAATCGTTTACCCGGAAGTAACGGACGAATCGGTCGATCAGGGTGTCGAGGTCGACCCCGAAATCCTCGATCAGGGCCTTCTTCCAATCCTTGCCTCCCTTGACCGCTTCGACCCAATGGCCGAATTTTCGAGGTTGATCCTGGATCATGAGACTCACCATGAGGTAACTGATCGAGTATCCGACCGCATTGGGTCCGGGCCATGAGCCGTCCAGATAGTTCATCTCCAGGATGGCGCGTACGTCACCCTGGTTGCGAATGAAGTTGATTCCCTGCTGCCTTCGATTTTGATCGACGGGTGAATTCTGGAATGAGATCGAGGCCACGTAATCCGAGAAGCCTTCGTTCGCCCAGGTGGGCAGTCGCATGGGCGTGAGAAATCGATGCATGAATCCATGGACCGTTTCATGGACGAGGATCGAGGCGAATTCAAAATCATCGGCCTGGCGATAAAAGCTGACGAAGACCATGGGGCCGATCTGATGACAGAGCCCCCCCACCCATTGACTCGCCAGGTGATTGAAGGCCTGGGCCTCCACCAGGCGAAAACGATCCTGTTCGCTGAAGACGAAGATGACCGCCTTGCCCCAGAATATATTTTGCCCCTCTTGGAGGGCAAAGATCTGCGAGAGACGCCCATACATGCGATCCAGTTCCCGGGCCCACTTCGCCACCTCGCGACGGGGAAGATCCGAGTAGAACAGAAAATACTCCGTTTCGACCGGAACGATGTCCAGACCCACTTGCTTGAGAATATTCATCGCCTTCGTGGTAACCACAATGAAGGCCTCGTCCTGTTCTTCCTTGGTCAAGACTGGCCAGGGCTGGGCTTTCCAGTCAATCGATTCAGGGCTGAGCGTGCTGAGCTTCTCCTCTTCGATGGCCTTTTCGAGCTCCTCTCGATCGGCTTGAATCCGTGTGACTTCCATGCGAGCGGCATCAATCGCACTAGAGAGGTTCGGATCAAGGCTCTGTGCTCTGTGAAAGGCCTTTTCAGCATTCGCACGGATGCGATCTGGAAAATCCTGATCAAGCGCACAGATCAACAGGACACGCCCCAGCCCGACCCATTGAGAGGCGTCTTCGATATCCATGAGCCGTCGATAGAGCCCCCACACGTCCCGAGCCTCGATCTCTATCCAATGCCTCTGGCCGAAACTGCCATCAATCCAATCATCCGTCCAACGGCTCACCGATCCATCGACCTGAACGCCATCGGCCATCTTGAATCGAGCCCGGAGCGGCTCTGAGAGCTCATGGACATCATCTGAATCCTGAGGCGAAACCGCAGCCAGGAGCAGTATGGCCGATAAGCCCGCCAAAATGGCATGTCTGAATGGTCTCATGCTGTATTCGACACCCTTTTGTACCACTGAGATACCACGAATTTATCATCCTGCTGCAGTGAGCAAC
>JAPULD010000096.1 GCA_027295365.1 Planctomycetota bacterium | reverse complement strand
GCTGAACGCGCCGTTGCTGGCGAGCACGCCTTCGCCCCGTTGGATCGCCAACTCGATGAGTCGTGCACTGGGCAGATTCCGAAGAATCGTGGTGGAAGCGAAGTCGTACGTCAGAGTTCCGGGGGTCGCAGGGGCAGTCGTCATCGCGTATGCCTTGTGCAAAGAGGTATTTGGTGAGGTCAATCACCGATTCGTCTGGCAATCCGGAGTCTCGCATCCGAATTTTACGAATGGCCGAGTCTAGCACCCTTATTCGACCAGACAACGGGGCATCCACTCCAGTATTGATGAATGGACATGGGGTGGGATGGCGTTGACCCGTCGCCCGGACGGATATACTGTTCGAGCCGGTTCGTTCCCCAAATTGACTCGGAACGGGCCCCGATGGCGGCTGTAGCTCAGTTGGTTAGAGCACCTGGTTGTGGTCCAGGGGGTCGAGGGTTCGAGTCCCTTCAGCCGCCCTTTTTCGCCGGCTTCGATTGCTTCCACGCAAAACCGCATTCTGGACAGACTGGCCCCGGGGTTGGCCCCATCGGGTAGCCACAGACACCACAATGGGTAAGCCTCCATCGACGATGCTTCTTCGCGCATAAGGCAATGGCGATTCCGGGGCCCACCAGCCAGAGTGCCATGGCCCCGGCCACACAAAGGGCCAGAAACGAGCCGGTGACGCAATGGCAATCAGTGCGTCGTTTGACCATGACCTCGATCGGCAGGACCACCAGCAGTTCGAGGGCCGTTCCCGCCAATAACAACCCCACCAGTCGGCCCAGCACCCGATCGGCCCAGATGCCACGGGTAAAAAGCAGCAGGCAGATCGACCAGAACCCCCAGCTGAGAAAAAGAGCCAGCCCTACGAAAACCCAGAGGGCGGGATGCTTGTCTTCTAGGTCAAATTGATCTGGTGCGACGAGAGAGAGGGCATCGATCAGCCCCAAGGCGAGCCCCATGACGAGAATCGCCGACACGATCGCCCCCAGAGCCAGACTCACGCTCAATGATCTGGATCGCTCGCCCCGAGGGGGATTCCTCTGGAAGATCGGGATCAGAAAGAGAATCTGGAGCACCGCCCCCACCGTGCAGACGATTCCCATCGTGCGCCACCAATCCGAATCCCCCAATACTTGCAGAACAGTAACGACAAATCCAAGTTGATGGTCCCAATCCCTGACGATCAACACTCCGATGACGGCGGTCGCCACCACCATCATCGCCACATAGGCCGGGGCGAGCACCATCATCTGCAGCCATCTTTTTCTGATCATGGACGCGATTCCAATCCTCAGGATACACTTGGGCCACATGCGATTCGCTGCGATCCAATACGACGTCGTCTGGGAAGACAAATCGGCCAATCATGGCATCGTTGAACAGATGCTTCACGAGGCCAAAATCGAACCCGGGACCTTCGTGGTGCTTCCCGAGCTCGGAGACACGGGATTCAGCTTCAATCTTCCCGCCATTGTTGATGATTCGACGCTGGCGTGGGCTCAAGATCTGGCCTCGCGGATGCAATTATGGCTGCAGGTGGGGTATGCCCGCCTGAATGGACAAGGCAAGGGGCTCAATTGCGCCTCGATTATCTCACCCCAGGGGGATGTGGTCGGCACGTATGAAAAAGTTCATCCCTTCTCCATCGGACGCGAAAGCGAGCACTATGTCGGAGGCGACAAGCTTGTCGTGATTGATTGCGATGGCACCAAGATCTGTCCCCTGATCTGCTATGACCTGCGCTTTCCGGAACTGTGGCGACATGCGGCGCTGGCGGGAGCCGAGGTCTTTACGTTGGGGGCCAGCTGGCCCAATGCGAGACAGGAGCATTGGCGAAGCCTGCTCTTGGCCAGGGCGATCGAAAATCAGGCCTTCGTGGTCGGGGTGAATCGAATCGGGGCGGATCCCCATCTCAATTACGCAGGCGGTTCGATCATCATCTCCCCCCTGGGTCTTGTGATCTCCGAAGTGCAACAGGAGCCGGCGGTGCTCAAGGCATTCTGCAAATCCCAGACGGTGCGCGAGTGGCGACAGGAGTTTCCGGCGTTGAAAGATGTGCGGGGCGAATTATTGGGTGCTATTCGGGTCGATTCATGAATATGGGACGTTCCTTGTCCAAAAACTTGACAAACTGAACGATCGACGAGCAATGACATATTGAACCTTGCCCGAATCCCTTTAGACTCCTTATTCAGGTGAATCATTCAGGATTGTCGAGTCACTCTCATGGCAGATCATGATAGAAATCCACAACCATTGGTCGAGGGAGTGATCCCTCGGCACAATGCAATGACACGAATGCGTCGTGGGTTTTTTGCTTGCAACATCGAGTCGAAGTCTTTCTACCAGATTGATTTTGACGATATCGTCGAGCACTTGTGGAGGGCACGTTGCCGCCATGGGCGATTGCCGTTGAAGCACATTCTGTTTGTCGAAGACCTGACCCATGTAACTGGATGCCTTGCCGGCGATCATCAGGCCTGGGCGGACCTTCACGAGCGATACGAACGTCCCTTGATCAGGCAATGCCTCAGCCGCATCGAGGAATCCGAAGCCATCGTCTTCGTCAGGCGATACTTGCGACAGTTGCAGCAACGAAGTCTGGCCGGGACGTCCCGGGAACTGGATGAATACATTGGCGATCGTCCCTTGCGCGTCTGGCTGGGCGAAATGATCGCCGACGTGCTGACCGGTGGCGTGGCGGTGCATCGAACCCGACGAACGTCCCTGCGATGGCCCCGTCGAAGTGCCCAGGATAGCCTGTTTGCTTTGGCGTATCCTCAAGGCGAGGCTCCGACGCTGCCATTTCCGACGATCGATCCGACCCGAAATGAGGACGATTCCCGGTATCAGGCTATCCCGTCGCCGGAATAAATCCTCACCGAACGGTTCAAGCAATCGGCTCAATTTCTATTCATGAAACCCGGCGTGAAGTGCTTGACAACCGCGTGTCAGCTTCTAGCCTTCTTGCTCAGATTTCTACCAAAGGCGAGGTAGCTCAGTTGGTAGAGCACCGCACTGAAAATGCGGGTGTCGGCGGTTCAAGTCCGCCTCTCGCCATTTCCGAAATTCCAGGGGGATTCCAGTCGCCCGGGGCCTTGAGATTCATCGTGAAGCCGGGAACGAGTCACGCTTCGTGATATGACCCGCCTTGGGTTTATCAGGCGGCGGCTCGATCATTCTCCGGAAAAAATCGATCCAGGGCCGATTGATGCACCGAGGCAGGGTTCATGCCCGGCAATTCGTAATGACGACAGAGGGCTTCACCCAGGGATACCGGTTCCGCCATCACGAAATACACCGGCATGCCGATCACGTTGGTCGCGAACCGCAACGCGCGACGGAGATGCTTCTGGGATGTGGCGATCATGAGTTCCTGGCCATCGAAGCGAATCGGCAGGATGCAGAACTGCCAGGCCTGCCGACGCGTGATGAGGGCTCGAGCCTTGTCATCAAACGATTCGCTCAGCGGGTCGATGGACCTTGTCAGGCGTGCATATTGAAGAGCCCAGGCATCTTCGATGGTTTCGGGCGATATGCCAAAGACACGCTCGCAGAGCAACCCGAAGGGCTCACCGGTTTGCTTTTGATTCTCAAGAATCTGCGTGACCTGCTCCGAGGTCAGCACACCTTCTTCAATCAATACTTGACCAAGTCGAAACTTCATTGCGGAACGCCTCCTTTGCGTCACACCCTGCATCGGCTGTTGACAACCCGAAAGTGTGCCTGAGTGGCGTCACATTCGGCTCCCGGACGTCGAGTCACACGCCTGTACCGGCTGGCGTACTGTGGCAATCTGTCGGGGTCTGCCTCGCATAACGCCCCCCTGCCGCAGTCGGATCAGAGTGACGACAATTCACAAAGAATCTCCGACTCCGCTGAAGTTCGCCTCTGCGACGAACCCGTCGAAATTGATTATCGCCCCGGCGAATCATGATGAAATGGCCTATGGTGCTCCCTCATGCATGAGCGGATTCGAGACGCCATCCTGCAACGCTGGGCACGATTCGTCACGGAGCGTCCCATCCTCACGTTGGTGGCATGCCTGACCTTGGCCATCGCTTCCATCGTTCTGACGTTTTCGGCCCTTGAATTCCAAGCCGACCGAAGCGATCTGGTCGAACGATCCTTGCCTTGGAATCAGCGCTATAGGCAATACAAGGAAAGCTTCCAGGGCTGGGACAGCCTGCTGGTCTGTCTCGAGGGAGAACCCGACGATTCGAGCCTTGACGACTTGGCCCGCCTGATCGGGGAGCGTCTTCTGGAAGACCCTCGTATTGCCTCGGCACATGCTGGATTTCTCGAAACGCAGACCGATCCACGTCTGTTCGTCCTGGCGCCGGCCAATGAGTTCGAATCGATCATGGAACGAATCGAGGCCGGTCATCGACTCGCTTCAACCCACAACGCGAACGAAGCCCTGGGATTGGCGCTGGGAAGCCTGCAGAACAATTCCGAAAACGAGATGTCTTTGGACGATCTTCGACGCGTACTCAATCCCTATCTCAAAGCACTCCGAGGCGAGCTTCCCGACTTTGATTTTCTCGATTCACGCGATCCCCGATGGCGATCATTGAAAAGCGAATCGGGTCGCCTGCGCTTCATCCAGGTCCAGTTCGCCAACGAAGAGATCGGCCTCGATACCGTCAGTGCCAATCTCCGGTGGCTGCGTCATGAAGTCCTTGGCATCGTGCAACCACATGGTCTCGCCGACGAGGCCTGGGGGGTGACCGGCATTCCCGCCATTGAAGCCGACGAGACGGTGCAATCGATCCGAGACTCGACCTTGTCTTCCATCATCGCCTTCATCGCCATTACGCTTCTCATGCTCGTCGTCTTTCGTGGCGTCACCGTCCCCATGCTGGCTGCGGGCTCGCTTCTGGTGGGCATGGCCTGGAGTTTTGGCTGGCTCGTCATTTCGGTCGGCCACCTCCAACTGCTGTCGGTCGTGTTCTCCGTCATCCTTCTGGGGTTGGGTATCGATTTCGCCCTGCATCTCGTGGCGCGTCTGGAACTCGTCCAGGACGAACACGAGGATTTACCTTCAGCCATGACGAGGGTCTTCCGTGGCATCGGCCCGGGGATGTTGACGGGCGCCATCACGACGGCCGCGGCCTTCGCCGCCACGGCGTTCACTGATTTCAAGGGTATGGCCGAGATGGGCATCATCGCAGGGGGGGGCATTCTGCTCTGCCTGGTGGCCATGCTCAGTGTGTTTCCCGCGGCTCTGGCCTTGACGGGACGCTGGAAAAAGATCATCCGACATCGCCCCGGAGGCGAGGCAGCGCACTTCGCCCATGGAAGACTGGACCTCGTGGATACCCATCCTCGTCCGACCCTCATGCTGGCGGGCCTGGGGATTCTCGCTCTGTTGTGGTTTGCCCAGAACGTTCGATATGACCCCAACGTGCTGAATCTCCATCCCCCAGAGATCGAATCGGTGGTGTGGGAGAAAAAACTCGTCGCGGAGGATGCCCGGAGTGTCTGGAGCGCCTTGCTCAGGACCACCCCTGATGAGGCCGCCGATTTGACGAAGCGATTGAGAGCGTTGCCGGCAGTCTCCGACGTGGGTGGCCTGGGCCTTCTGTTTCCCGCCGAGCTCGAGGCGAGGCGACAACGAATTGATCAAGTGAGAAAACAATCGCATTCTCAGATTGAACTCGATGGCTCGATAACAACCCTACGAACGCAACTTGCCACGATCCTTCAGGGCATGGTGCAGTTCACCGGTTCGCTCTCACCTTCCAACGCTCTCAAAATGCAGATCTTGATTGACGAGATCGACGATGCTTTGTCGGTGAATCGAGAGTTCTCGGTCGAACGAAACTCGCAACTCGCGCTGGTGCTCAATGATTCGTTTCACGAGGCTCAGGTCGAAGTCTCAAACCAGATCGATGCGGCACTGTCGCGCGAACCGATCGGAGCGGACAATCTCCCGGATTTTCTTCATCAACAATGGGTCAGCGCTGACGGGTCATGGCTGTTGATGGCGTATCCGTCGATGGATACCGAAGGGCGCTCCATCCTGCACCCCCAGCGTCTGGGCCCCTTCATCGAGTCGATTCGTACCGTTGATGAGAACGTGTTCGGCCCTCCCGTACAGATCTACGAATCCAGCCGCCTCATTGTGCGCGCCTACATCCAGGCGGCGATCTACGCGGTGATCCTGATCTTCATCCTGCTATGGCTGGATTTTCGCTCGATCGCCGATTCGATCTGCGCGATGACCCCGGTGAGCATCGGTTTCATCGGCGTGTTTGGCTTGATCGGCTTGACGAACGTGCCCTTGAATTTCGCCAACATCATCGTGATGCCCATGATCTTTGGCATTGGGGTTGATGCGGGGGTACATATGGTGCATCGCTGGAGGACCGAGCCCCGAGGCCGTCCGGCGGGTCTCAGCGGGGCCACGGGTCGAGGCATCACCTTGACCATGTTCACCACGATGATCGGGTTCGGAAGCCTGACCATCGCAGAGCATCGAGGCATCCGATCACTGGGATTCGTGATGATCGCGGGGCTCGGGGTCACTCTTTTGGCCTGTTATGTGGTCTTGCCACCAATTTTGCGATTGCGTTCGATCGCCGATCGCTCTTGCTGACCCTAATTCGTTGGGATACAGAATTTTATCACCCTTCCTCGAATCTGAAATTATTCATATCTTTGTCATATGCACATACCCATCGGCCCTCAGAGTGGCATGAGCGGGTTTTTCCGGTTGTGTAAAATAGGCTTTTAATTTGCATGAAAAACTATTCGCATGTCAAATGAGTGTTCATTAAGATTGGGATGGACTAACTGTCCCGAACAAAGATCAAGGGTTGAGGTGGAGGAGGAGAAACCTGCGGAGATGCGATCGTTTCGTTTTGAGACGATTCGTTGTCCGCCCCCCCACTCGGGAATCCTACTGTTTTCCCGAGTCTCCAACTGACAATGCTTTCCTGTAGGTGTCATCACCACATGTTGCGTGATGCATGCCTCGGAGCTTTCGGAATCAACATAGGCTACTTCTTACTTCCAGCCTCTCATGTCCGTCATGAGAGGCTTTTCTTTGTACCCGCTGGATCCAGATCGATTCAGGATTTCAAGGCTTCGGGATTCAGATCCTTCAGGTCGTCAACCACGAACAACCCGTCCTTACGGATCAGTTCATCGTCGAAATGTATTTCGCCCCCTCCATACTCTGGTCGCTGGATGAGTACGAGATCCCAATGGATTTCCGAGACGTTCCCGTTGAAGGCGTCCTCATACGCGCGGCCGGGCGTGAAGTGCAACGAACCGGCGATCTTCTCGTCGAACAGGACATCCTTCATGGGATGCAGGATGTCGGGATGGAACCCGATGGCGAACTCACCCACGTACCGCGCACCCTCATCGGTATCGAGAATGGAATTGAGTTCCTTGACGTTTTGCTCGGCCCCCGCGTCAATGACTTTCCCGTCCTTGAATTCCAGTCTCACGTTCTCGAACGTGATCCCGTTGTAAATCGTCGGGGTGTTGAAGTGAATGACGCCATTGACGCTTTCGCGGACGGGTGCGGTGAAGCACTCCCCATCGGGGATGTTGGCATAGCCGCAGCATTCGATGGACGGGATGTCCTTGATGGAGAAGGTCAGGTCGGTATCGCCCGGTCCCGCGAGACGCACGGTGTCGGTCCGGTTCATGCGGTCGGCGAGCTTGAGGGCCTCTTTTCTCATCTTGCCATAGTCGGCCGTGCACACGTCGAAGTAAAAATCCTCGAACGCCTCGGTACTGAGTTGCGACAGTTGGGCCATGCTGGGCGTGGGCCAGCGCAGCACGCACCACTTGGTGTGATTCACCCTTTGTTCGGCATGCACCGGCCTGGCGTACTGTTTCGCGTTGCGTTTCGCCTGCTCATCGTCGATCCCCGACATCTCACTGACGTTCTCGGTGCCTCGAATGCCGATGTAGGCCTGCATCTTGGCCATGCGATATCGATCGTAATCCCCCCACACGATCAGGTTGTCATCCTCAGCGGATTCATTCAACGCCCGGAGGACCCGGTTGTTTCGCCATGCGACATGAGGATGCCCCCCCGCTCGTCGGGCGGCGCGCACCAGTTCGATGGCAATCGACTCGGGAACGTCAAACGCCTCGATGAGGACATGCTCGCCCGGCTGCAGACGACATGAATGGTTGATGAGCAGTTCGGCTAACTTCGAGACGCGCGGATCGATCATGGGGCACACCTGTCGCTTGGTTCGTTGGTGAATGAATTCGAATCGCGTGATCCGAGGGGATGTATTCTATCGATCCGCCCCGTTCACGTTGAAGAGACGTTCCAGCCAACTTCGTAAGCCATCCTCGACGG
>JAPULD010000095.1 GCA_027295365.1 Planctomycetota bacterium | reverse complement strand
ACTATCTAAGTAAAAAACCTTACTCGATTCAACTCGTCGACTGACAATTCGATTGGGTATTCTGGGTTATCCGCAATCGACAATCGCGCGGTTCGCGCTGATAACGTGACCGATTCGGGACGAAGAATCCAAGGATTATCTGCGCCGAATGAAGGCTCGTGTTATGCGACCGGGGGCGCAATTCCCGCCGAACAAACAGTTCGACGGCAAAGTAATCTGAAAGGCGGAATGCAATTCTCAATCGAACCGGGGTGCGTTATCGGAGCCGTTTGCATGAAGTTGAAGACTGCATTGCTCTGAATTCACCTTCTTCAAGGATTGGGCCACACCACGGCTTCACGGATCGCAAACACCGCCGAGAATCCAATCGTCTCCCCCTTAAGCTTGGGTGGTGATCCTGCGAGTCGAGCCGTACTCCACCCCCTCCAAGGCGTGAGACTTGAAACTTCATCCCCAGCCGGCCAGCAATGACAGGAGGTCTTCGACATCGACATTGCCATCGAGGTCGGTGTCTTCGGGGCAGGGGGAGCCGCATGCGCCCCACTTGGCCAGGAGGCTCAACAGATCATCGACGTTGACCACGCCATCGAGGTTGTTGTCGCCCCGGGCGAGGTCGCAGGAGTCGGGGACGCCGTTCACGTTGACATCGGGGGTGGTGGGTGGCCCGGTGTAGCTCATCGTGAACTGTACCCACGCGAGATCGACGCAAGTGTCGGTGAGAAATCCGTCCCCCACGAAGCTGAAGATCGCATCACCCGAACCGACCAAGGCGTTGTAGTCGGCCATGGGAATCACCAGTTGATCGTACTCGGGGACCGGCAGACACCCCAGGGTGTTCACATCATTGAACACGCGGCCCTGGTAGTCATCGTTGAGATACACCTCGATGTACTTGAAGCTGCCATTCAGATCGGCAATGGCCGAGAGGTCCAGCGTCACATCGGTCAACGCTGTCCGGGGGGCGAAGAAGGTGTGGGTGGGGGACGACCCCAGCCCGATGGGGCCGAGTTGGGGGGATTGAGTGATCCATTGCCCCGCCAACTCGCACTCATCGGCCTGACCATTGTCGTTGCAGTCCTCACAGTCGTCGGGGATGAGGTTGTTGTTGCAGTCGACCGCGGTGCCATCCAGGATCTCGCATTCGTCCATGACCCCATCGGCGTTGCAGTCAAAGCCAGTACCGTTGGCGATGTCCTCGCCATCCTCGATGCAGTTGACGTTGCAGTCGGACTGGAAGGCGAGGGCATGGGAATAGATCGCCCCGGCGTCGAAATCGATTTCATCATCCCCCGGCGCGCCGACCAAGAGCCTGTCGCGATGAATGGCGATGCTGGTTCCAAATAAGTCACCTAAAAGCGGGCCATCCAGGGCGATGTAGCGATTCCAATGCACCCAGGAACCATCGATCTTGCGATAAGTATGGGCCGCGTTCTTGCTGCTGAAGGTGTTCGAGGCGACCGCGAGACGATCGCCATCGATGAGCAACATATCTCCGAATCCATCATTGAGACCATCGGGATGATAGGGAGGCGTGAGTTTGCCCTGATAGTCCCACGTCGGGGTGCCGTCATCCCTGAAGAGGTAGACCGCGCCACGATCGGATCCCTCATACTCGTGTTCGTCAGCGCCGACGGCGAGCGTGGTGCCATCGTAATCCAGTGCATAACCGAAGCCCTGCTCCTGGAGATGCCCCTCGGGGGCGATGATCTTGGCCACCTGGGGCCACAATCCGCCATACCGTTTGAAGATGTAGATCGCGCCGTAATTCGCCGACCCGGTGTAACCGACTCGAGCGGAGACGATGGCGGTCTCGCCATACAGGGCTACGTTGGAGCCAAAATAATCAAACGACAATCCATCCGACGCCTCCAGGATGGCCTCCTCGACCCACCCGGTGCCGTCATGGGTGTACACGTAGGCGACTCCGAAGTTATCACAGTCCAAGGGATCGCCCACGCAGCCATCCTTATTCTTGTTCGGACTGCCGATCAGAATGGTGCTCGGACCGATGGCAACGGCACTCCCGAAATCGGCTCCCTGCTCGGCGTCAGAAGCGACGAGAAGCCCTTCTCCGGCCCATGTGTCCAGCCCCGGATCATACCGGTAGACCAAGGCGGCCCCGGTGCCGAGATACGAATTCGATCCACCCAGGATCAGAAGATCCCCATGCATGTCGACAGTGATCCTGCCAAAGCCACCTGAACTATGAAGGATCGGCGTTTCGAACGTCGTTGAATACAGCCACTGATCGGACTGCGCGTCGTATTCCACGAGCACTCGATAAGAGGGGTGTAACACCGAAATGATCAGGCGATCACCTTCGATGGCATGCAGCGAGCCAAAGCCAACCTCTTCCCCGATCGCATACCCGAAATACTTGCGCTGGATGCAGGGGTTGATTCCCTGGGCGAGCAGCGACGATCCGAGCCCCAGGATCGCCAGAATCATAGTTAGAACTAGGTGTATGCGTTTGGTTTTCCGGATCATGGCATCTCCCAAATTAGAAGCCTTCAGGGGTTCATACGCCATGCCGGGGCGTTTCTGCGCGGAATCCTGGCTAATTATGGTTTCCCGCCTCGAAGCAGGGCTTGACCCGTTATCGGAGCCAACGTTCACGATCATGACTTCGGAATGGGCCTCAATCAGCATTCTTCAAGGCTTCGACCACACCGATCGCTCTGAGCGGCCGAAGAAAAGGACGACCCCCGACCCCCCGGACCCGCGACCCCCGGAACGCCGACCACTCTAACCCCCGGACCTCGACCCCATGCGCGCTTTGCACTTTGATGGCCAATCCGTTCAGCTTTCAAAGAACTACCCTGACCCCGAGCAAAATCTGGGAACAGAGCAGGCTCTGGTGCGCGTGATCAAGGCGGGAGTCAGCTCCACCGATGTTCAGGTCGCCCAAGGCATGTTCAACTTCACCGGGATTCTTGGTCACGAATTCGTGGGCGTCGTGGAGCAAGTCAACCAGGGCGACACGTCGATCATCGGCAAGAAAATCGTCGGGTCGATGGCCAGCCGATGCGGGACGTGCGACCTGTGCCAATCGGGGCTGCAACAACATTGTCGTCATCGCACGATGCCGGGCCTGCATGGACGTGACGGGTGCTTCGCCGATCGAATCGTGTTGCCCATGGACATGCTCAACGTGGTGCCTGAAGGCGTTGACGACGACCGAGCGGTGTTCGGCAATCTCGTATCCGCGGCACTACAGGCACGAAGACAATTGACCATCGAGGGCAAGCCCTACATCACGATCCTGGGCGATGGGCCCTTGGCGATGGTCGTGGCGCAGGTCATGGTGAAGCTCAACGCCTCGGTGCGCGTGATCGGGCGATACTCCGAGAAACTCGCCATCTGCGAGAAGTGGGGCGTCAAGCATCGTCACATCGACGACATTGGCCGTCGCGCCGATCAGGATGTCGTGGTGGAATGCACCGGTTCGCTGGACGGGTTCAATATCGCGTGCCAACTCGTGAGACCCCGGGGGACGATCATCCTCAAATCGCTGCTAGCCGACTGGCATCATCAGAAGGCCGGAACGGACTTGACGAGGGTGGTGATGAATCAGATCACCGTCATCGGCTCGGCCGGGGGATCGATCGGCGAGGCATTGGGAGCGATACAGCGTGAGGAAATCGACGTGGTGAGCCTGATCAGCCGCCGCATGTCGCTGAATGATGGTCAGGCGATCCTCCAGGCGGCCCAGCAACCGGGGACATTCAGGGTGCTGGTCGATATCTGAATTGGTGGCACGGGCTTCCAGCCCGTGAGAAAGATATTTTGAACGGGCAAGATGCCCGTTCCACCTTTTGTCCGCGATACACGCGAGGTTCCTCGGAACCCTACAATCGCCGACTTGGACCAAAACGACGACCTCCAACCCGACGCTCGACTGACCGAAACCAGCAGTTCGGTCGGCCCCGACGATCCGCCCCTGGCTTCCATCGCGCTGGAAAAAGCCGAGGCGTTGCCGGACAGCGAAGGCGTGATCCGTTCAGGAAAGCTGGCCGGCAAATCGATGTGGGCGGCGATCTGGATCCTCGCGATCCCGGTCCTCATCCAGCAACTGATGATCGCCAGCGTGGGGATGTTCGACAAAGTCATTGCGGGCAGTTTGCCAGGCGATATCGTCGTCCCGGCCCTCGATGGGTTGGGCATCGCGTCCTACATCGGCTGGTTCATCGGAATCGCCATGACGGGGCTGGGCATC
>JAPULD010000094.1 GCA_027295365.1 Planctomycetota bacterium | reverse complement strand
TCTTCGGCTTCATCGCCTGTGAGGAGACTGAGCGCTCCGGAATCGATCGTGATGCTTTGCAGGAAAGCGCCGCCCCCGCCGACCCCGCCACTATCGCTGACGGCGGTCACGAAAACCGCTTCCATGAGTTCTCCGCCTTCGCCATCCACATCGCCAACGGCGACGCGGGTGTCTAGACGACTCGACAACTCCTGGCCCAGGACGAGGTTGATGTCGGTGACGGTGCGATCGATCAATGCCGTCCGCTGATCACGGAGGTTTTCCATCTTTCGAGCGTTTTCATCGGGCTCGTCTTCCTCGACGCTGTCGAATCGGATCTCGAACACGTTGTCAGGTGACTTTTCTCGCAACGTGACCATCTGTTCGATCAAGCCGTCGATGGTGCGAAGAAAGTTGGTTTCAATGGAATCGATCTGCTGCTTCTGGTCGTCGGAGAGTTCGCTCATCTGCTCGAGTTCTCTGAATCGGCGACCCGCTTCCCCCTTCGAGGTGGGCAGGGTCGGAAAGGCGCGATCGTAATACCGCAGCCTGAGATCCCGGGCTTGCGTGTCGTCCATGAGGTGAGCGAGTTGACTGGTCGTTCGTTTGTTGAGTTCGCTGACGTCCGAGGAAATGGCTCGAAGATTGGTATTCAATTCAGAGAAGGCGGTCTGGATCGCCTCCAAGCGTTGCTCGCGACCTTCACGGCCGCCCGGGCGTTCACCCCCTTGTCCAAAGCCAAGGGCACGCATCTTTCGGGAAAGATCCAGTTGTATGGTCGAGGCTTTCTTGTAAAGCTCGCGCAGTTCGCTGGTCAGATTGCGTTCGTACTGTTCGACGATGGGATCCACGATCTTGAACGTCGAGGATGGGAGTTTCAGATCAACGATGAATTCGCTGAGGTCCACCTGCGCCCCGGGACTGTTGAACATCATCATGCGGGAGAGACCAGCGCTGTATCGGGCTCGCTCGCGGGCTTGCCGTACGCGCCGGAGGCGAGTCATCTGGTCATCGGTGAGCACATCCTGAGTCCGATCAAACAATCGATTGTCCTGGCTGGCGATGCGGTCCATCAACTCCTGGCGATTGCGAATCGATTTTTCGATCTGCTTTTCATCGACCTGCGTGGACAGCGTGAAACCCGTTCTCGCCCCATGTTCCTTGAGATATTCCTCGATGGGACCATCGCGCAAGGCCCGGAAGTCCTCCAGAGACTTGTCATGGAACAGTCCGATGCCCTGACGTTGTTGGTCTCTCATCTGAAGCATGTCGCAGTACCGCTCCAGTTCACGCGTGCTGATGGGATCGGGGAACGCCCCGGAAGTGCCCTGTGCATGCGTGGTGGTGGTGACGACCAGGCTACCCAGCATTGCGAGAATGCCGATCAATAGCCCAATGCGTGACGTTTGGAGGGGAAACTGATGCATGAGAGGCCTTTCCGAAAAATGCCTTGTCGCTCTCGACAAGGAATCTTGACCGATTGGTGGGGGCTGGTTTTCTTGTCCGATTCGAGCCTGCTGATGTGATGCGCCCTTTGGGTGGCCCTGACAGACGAATTTCGGATTCAACTGCTTCAGGATCCGACGTACTTCGCGTAGATCGACTTGGCGACCTCGGGTTGGTCGGTGCCCTTGATGATCGCGCGGCCATTGGGGAACAACGTCATCTCGATCGGCTCCTCGTCCCGCTCTGAATCCTGCTTCAGGGTGAAGCGAATGAGGTATTTGTTCGCCTGCAACTTGCCATGAGTCATGAGCTTGGTCGCGATCGCCATCAGATCGACCTCGACGGGATCGCCCTGGCCCGGCGTGATCTGAATGGCGTTTCGCCCACACAGCGATGTCGTCTTGCTGCCTAGTTCCCCGGCGAGATGCTCGAACTTGCCCTGCCCACAACAGGGGCAGTTGTCCCCATCACGGGCGTTGCTCACATCAAAGTGCTTGAATTCGTTGGCCCAGAGATCGACGTTGAGCATCCGCATGTCGATCGCGTCGAGGTTGCCCGTGAGCAGCTTGATCGCCTGAGCCGACTGGATCGAAGCGATGATGTTCACAACGGGACCCAGGACGCCCACGGTGTCGCAGGTCGGGCTCGAACCGGGAGGCGGAGCTTCGGGGAAGACGCAGCGCAGGCAAGGGGTGGACTGGTCCTCGTCCCACGTGATCCGGCCCGCGGGACCTTCTCGCTTGAGGGGGTGGGGCAATATCGGCATGGTCATACCCGTGGTGCCGACTGCGCCGCCATAGAGGTAAGGCTTGCCAAGCTTCACCGCGAGATCGTTGAGCAGGTAACGGGTTTCGAAATTGTCCAGCCCATCGAGGATCAGATCGGCGTTCGACGCCAACCGTTCGGCGTTGGATACGTTGAAGTCATCGACGAAAATGTTGATGCGAACCTTCGTGTTGATGCGACAAAGACGATTCGCCGCGGCCTCGGCCTTGGGCATGCCCAGCGCAACATCCTCTTCATAGAACAGGACCTGACGTTGCAGGTTGGTGATGTCCACGACATCGCGATCAATGATGGTCAAGGAGCCGATGCCGGCCCTGACGAGGGTTTCGGCGATGACCGTCCCCAGTGCGCCGCACCCCACGAGCAGGGCGTTGGACTGCATGAGCCTCATCTGCCCCGCATCGCCAATGCCCGGGAGCAGGATTTGGCGATGGTATCGGGCGAGTTTTTCGGAGAGTTTGGGCATGGGATTCACCACTGAGACAAGGAGATTGCAGAGGGGATCATACTTGATGGGATGGAACTGGTCGGCCCGAAATGGCCGATCACGTCTTTCCGGCCAGAAGCTTCGGACACCGTCTATCCGCCTCGAGTTCCTCCCGAGACGCGTATGGCCAGAGATTGTCGAGATCGACTTGATCGTCAAAGGCCTTCCAGGCTTCTTTGGCCCGTCTGCCGGAAGTCAGAAACGAAATCAGGCATCCGTGTTTGGGTGGACTGGATTTTTCCGGTTGAAATGAATCAAACAAGGGCAGCGTGTATTCGCGATCAGAATAGAGAAACATGATCCATCGCGTGATTATGTGGCGCTGATTCCAATCAAGGGCGTGACGACCCTCAATTTGTAATTGCGGAGATCGCTGTACAGAAGCCATGCCATACCGTACATCGTCCAGAGGAAGGGCTCGGGCCATTTGTGGGGAGAGTAATCATCGGGAAGAATCTCGTCCTCCAGCCGAATCTCAAAATCGTCATTGGTGATCAACCCTGCCGCGAAATGACGTAGGAGTTCGGCAAATTGGTCGCGACGTTCCCAGTCGATCATTTTGATCACCTCTGCTCATTGTCTTGCCGGTATCAAGCATTCGAGGTCTGCATTAGAGCATCAATATTCGCTTGTTGGAAAGAAAAAGGCTGCCCGATTGGGCAGCCTCGCAAATTACGCAATTACCATTTGGCTCATGGCTCACTTGGCGATCGTATGCTCAACCAACCGGTGTATTCACCGGTGGCTAAATTGCCTCGATGCCTTCTTCTTACCACGCGAAGTGGGCGAACGCCTTGTTGGCGTCGGCCATGCGGTGGGTCTGATCGCGGACGTTCATCGCCTTGCCATCGCCCTGGGCGGCATCCCAGAGTTCCTTGGCCAGACGAATGTGCATGGGCTTGCCCGATTCGCCTCGGACCGCGACGATGAGCCAGCGGAAACCCAGGCTTTGTCGACGCTTGGCCGTCACTGGCATCGGCACCTGATAGTTGGCTCCACCGACTCGCTTCGATCGAACTTCAACGTCGGGTTTGACGTTGTCGATGGCCCGATGGAAAAGCTCCAGGGCGTTCTTCGGAGCGCCTTCGCTCCCGCCTTCCTTCTTCAATCGCTCATCGATCAAATCCATCGCGCTGTACATGACTTTCCGGGCGGCGTTCTTCTTGCCGTCCAGCATGATGCAGTTGATGAATTTGGAGAGGATCTTGTCCCCGTATCGAGGATCGGGGCGAAGCTGTTGTTCTGATTTGGTGATGCGACCGGCCATTGAAATCTCCTTTGGCTCGTCTGTCCTGCAAGAGCAGGGCGGTTTCGTTCACCGCAGCATGGTTCCGTTTGATGAGGAGAACCGAAGATGGTGGCTGCGATTACTTGCCTAAAATTTTTGGTGGAACGGGCATCTTGCCCGTTCAAAACGATTTTGCACGGGCTGGAAACCCGTGCCACTGGATTGGTTTACTTGCCCTTCTTGGTGCCGTACTTGGATCGACCCTGACGTCGGCCTTCGACGCCCAGCGTGTCATGCGAGCCTCGGACGACGTGATATCGCACGCCAGGGAGGTCGCGGACGCGGCCGCCACGCACGAGCACGATGGAGTGCTCCTGGAGGTTATGGCCTTCGCCGCCGATGTAGGCCGTGACTTCTTTCCCGTTGGAAAGACGAACACGAGCCACCTTCCGCAACGCGGAGTTGGGCTTCTTGGGGGTGACGGTACGTACCTGCAGGCACACGCCTCGCTTCTGGGGCGAAGCATCAAGGTCGCGGACCTTGGACTTTGCCTTGGGCGTCTTGCGTGGTTTGCGGACAAGCTGATTGATTGTGGGCATAAAAACAGAGTCCTTCGCTCAAAGTCGAGCCGCGGACTGTAGCACGGAATCCCGGGGGGTTCAAGCGACCAAGGCAAGGCCTTTTGCTCGAATGAGGCCTGATTCAGGGGGATCTGCTTCGATGGACCTTTATCCGGTGGGTCTGGACGATCCAGAGCCTATATCCGGTGTATTAATGCAGAGGACTATTATTTTATGTGGGGAACACTGGGCTCCATGGGCGGGCTGTCCGGGGGCGGGGCTTCGGACTCTGGAAGGCTCAGCGGATGGTTCGGACCCGATCCCGCTTGATGGTCCAATCCTCGCCATCCCACGTCGCGGTGAAACCCTGTCTTGATGAGGCCTCATCGTAGGTCATGTCGGCCAATTCCCCCTTCACCACGTCTCCTTGCTCGGATCGTTCGGTGATCCGAAAAAGCAAACGAGTGGCTCGAAAGCTCGAATTTGGGAAGAAATCAGGCTTCTCTGGTCGCTCGTTTGAAGCTTCATTCCCGGTCCAGGCGAAGGACGACTGAAGATCGACCAGGCTCGCCAGAATCCTGAGCCTGAACTCACGAGGGGAAATCGTCAGGAAAGGCAATTCCATGATCGGCAATGGCACCAGCAGATAATGCCGCGTGTCGTGGGCGGCGTTGGTATCAAAGGCCGCTCGATACAAGGCTCCATGAAGCCTGATTTCCCTGATCGCGATCGGCTCGATCAAGGGAGGGCTCAAGGCGATGGATTGGGCGGCATCCCAATCTGAATTCAAGGCCGGAGGGACAGTCCAGGAAGATCGATCAGCATCCGTGGATCCGTCATAGGCGTGATATTCACCCGAGACACCATCGGAAAATACGGCTCCCGACCCATTGCTCAGACGCGATGATGAGGATTCCTGGCAACCGACTTGCAACTGGCAGCAGATCAGACAGATTCCGAAGCGACGCATCGTCATGAATTGAGTGTATTCAAATATCATTGTGAGATCAGGGTTTATCGCAATTGCTCGATGGCGTCGGTGGCGAGTCGGTCGCATCGTTCGTTTTCGGGGTGCTCGTTGTGGCCTTTCACCCAGTGACAGACGAGTTGATGCTGTTGGCGGAATTCATCCAGCCGCTCCCACAACTCCCGATTCTTGACGGGTTTGCGGTTCGATCCCTTCCAGCCTTTCTTCTTCCAGTTGTCCATCCATTCATTAAGACCCTTCACCACGTATTGGCTGTCGGAATAAAGGTCCACCCTCGAGCGGGTCTTGAGTTCCAGGAGACCTTCGATGACCGAGGTGAGCTCCATGCGATTGTTCGTGGTCTTGGCTTCGCCACCCGCGAGGACATTTTCTTCACCCGTTTCGAGGTCGCGGAGGATGTAGGCCCAGCCCCCGGGGCCGGGATTTCCCGAGCAGGCTCCGTCGGTGAAGAGTTCAAAGCGAGGCAAGGCGTTGTTGTCGTCCATTGACATTGGTATTCCAGGGTGACTTGGCAAGAAGAAACTTCAAGTAAAAATGACGAAGAGGCTGACGAGAATGCCCCGGATCGTGGCCTCGTGAGCACAAGATAACTAGTATCTCATGCGAATCATCCCCAAACAAGGAAATGCCCACGTCGATGTCCGCCACAGCCGTTCACCGCGTCGAGGTCCGATCAAAACCAGGCATGCCAGATCCGAAAGGTGAGGCTATCCAAAGGGAAGCCCAGGCTCTGGGGGTGGCCGATCCCCCAGAGCTGGTCGAGTCCACCAATGTCTATCTCATCGAAGGCAATCTAACGCCTGATCAGCTCGCTCGTCTTTCCGAGGAATTGCTCGTCGATCAGGTCACCCAGCAGGCCACGATCGGTGCGACGCCTCCTCGGGCTGACGCATTCCTGGAGGTTCACCCACTGCCCGGGGTCATGGATCCCGAGGGCGAATCTGTCGAGCATGCGATCAAGATCATGCTGGGCGAAGACGTGAAGGTCCGCACGGGCAGGCGTTTCGACCTGCATGGCACATCGTCCGACAGCGCCATGGTGATCGCCAAGCGGGCTCTGGCAAACACCGTCATCCACGCGATTCATGAACGTCCTTATCACCCCGAGGCCTTCCCCCAGGGTCACGACCACAACATGACCGTGGGCGTCGTACCCATGAGGGATCTGGATGACGATGCTCTGGTCAAACTTTCCCGGGAAGACCATCTGTTCCTGAGCCTTGAGGAGATGCAGGCGATTCGTGATGAATATCGTCTCCTGCAGCGCGACCCCCGGGAGATCGAACTCGAAACATTGGCCCAGACCTGGTCCGAGCATTGCGTGCACAAGACGTTGAAGGCGACGATTCGATACGAGGAATCAATTCCCGAAAACGATGTCTTGCAGAGTCCCCGTATCGCCATGCGTGGACGTCCCGGGCATGATGCCCATGACGATGGCTCCGTCACCATCCGCAACCTGCTCAAGTCCACCATCGTCCAGGCGACCAACGAACTCATGGACTCAGGCATCGACTGGTGCCTGAGCGTTTTTGTCGATAACGCGGGCATTATCGCCTTCGATGATGATCACGCGGTCTGCTTCAAATGCGAAACGCACAATCACCCCTCGGCCATCGAACCCTATGGCGGCGCGGCCACCGGCATCGGCGGGTGCATTCGAGACATCATCGGCACGGGACTCGCCGCCAAGCCAATCGCGGCGACGGACATTTTCTGCGTGGCGTATCCGGAATCCTGGTCTCGTGAACCACACGATGAAAAGAAGACCCTCCCCACCGGTTGCCTGCACCCCAAACGCGTTCTCAACCAGATCGTTCGGGGCGTGCGAGACTACGGCAATCGAATGGGTATCCCCACCCTCAACGGGGGGGTCTGGTTCGATGATGACTACATTGGCAATCCCCTGGTGTATTGCGGCTGCATCGGCGTCATGCCCCGCGACAAGATCACAGGTGATCCCGAACCGGGAGATCACATCATCGCCCTGGGAGGACGAACGGGACGCGATGGCATTCATGGTGCGACCTTCAGCAGCGCGGAACTGACCGATACGCATGCCGATGAATTCAGCCATGCGGTGCAGATCGGCAACCCGGTCACGGAAAAGAAAATGCTGGATGCGATCCTTGAGGCTCGCGATCACGAGTCGGGTTGCCTCTATCGGTCCATCACCGATTGCGGGGCGGGTGGTTTTTCGAGTGCCGTGGGCGAGATGGGTGAGAAACTCGGCGCGACGGTGCATCTGGAAAAGGCCCCCCTGAAATACGAAGGACTTACGCCAACTGAAATCTGGATCAGTGAAGCCCAGGAGCGCATGGTGCTCGCGGTCACCGAAGAGAACATCCCCACGCTGCAAGCCATTTGCGATGTCCATGATGTCGAACTCTGCGATCTGGGAACGTTCGGCACGGAACATCGCGATCTCATCCTCAATTACAAGGGTGAAGAGATTGGCCGACTCCCGATGGAGTTCATGCACGAGGGAATTCCCGGGACGACGCGACAGGCGACGTGGTCGCCCCCGAGTGAAACCACGGCAGAAGATTCATCGTCCAAGACCTCACCCGAATCGATCGGCAACGTCTTGCTCAGTCTTCTGGCGCATCCGAACATCGCCTCGAAGCATTGGATCATTCGCCAATACGACCACGAAGTGCAAGGGGGGTCGGTGGTCAAGCCACTCGTGGGCACGCATGGCCAGGGCCCTTCGGATGCGGCGGTGATCCTCCCGGTCCATGGCTCGACCCGGGGACTGGGCATCGCCAACGGATTGTCCACGGGAATGCGAGACGATCCGTATGTCATGACGCTCGCCGCGATCGATGAATGCGTCCGGAATCTGACGTGCGTGGGGGTCGATCCCGAGCACGTTGCGATCCTCGACAACTTCTGCTGGCCCAGTTGCAACGACCCCCGGAATCTAGGATCGTTGGTCCGCGCGGCGGAAGCCTGTTACGACGGGGCCCGTGCGTATCGAACGCCATTCATCAGTGGCAAGGACTCCTTGAACAACCAGTTCACGACCGAGGATGGCAACACGATCCAGATTCCGCCCACGCTGCTCATCAGTGGGTTTGGCATCGTTCCCGACGTTCGAAAATGCGTGACCATGAACGCCAAGGCATCCGGCAATTTGCTAGTGGTGGTCGGGGCGACGGAAGGAGCCATGGGAGGCTCGCATTTTGCGATGAATCATCCCATCCAGGGCGAGACCCGACGATTGCCCATGGTTGATCTTGTGAAGGGCCCCGAGGCCGCCCGGTCCATCCACACCCTGATCATGAAGGGGTTGGTGGCATCGGCCCACGATTGCAGCGATGGGGGACTCCTTCCCGCCGCGGTCGAAATGGCGTTTTCCTCGGATGGCCTGGGCCTGAGGCTCGACTTTGCCCAGCTTCCAACGATCGGATCGTTGATCGAGTACGCCGAGTGTTTTGCGGAAACTCCGGGTCGATACCTGCTTGAAGTCTCACGCGATCACCTGAGCCAGATTGACGACGTGCTGGGCGACCTGCCCCACGCGATCATCGGCGAGTTCGACGACTCGGGTCGCGTGACGCTTGAGAGTTATGGTCTCGATCTTGCCTGTGACGAATTGAAGCGTGCCTGGTTGGGCACGTTGGACTGGTAGCGAACAGATGAAAGTTGATTCATAAAAATGCCAACTGCGCTCGTCATCACCACCGCCGGCATCAACTGCGACCTTGAACTGCGCCACGCTTTCGAAATGGCCGGGGCCAACGTCGAGTCGATCCACCTGAACACCCTGATGAAGGACCCGGATCGGATCGACGAGTTCGACCTCATCGGCTTGCCGGGCGGGTTCAGCTATGGCGATGCGATCGCGGCGGGGCGCATCTCCGCTCAACTCATGAGGCAGAAACTGTACACGACCTTCATCAAGGCCATCGATCGGGGCGTGCCCATTTTCGCGCCGTGCAATGGTTTTCAGATGGTCGCGCAGATGGGCCTCGTGCCGGGCCCTGAGATCGTGGGCCAGTCCTGGCCCGAGACGGCTCCGACCCCCAAGGTCACGCTGGCGGAGAATGCCAAGGCCAGGTTCGTCGATCGCTGGGTGAACGTGGAAATTCCCGCGGACACGCGTTGCATCTGGACGCAAGGGCTCGATGTCTCCGAGGCAGCGTTGATGCTGCCCATCGCTCATGGCGAGGGCCGCTTCATCGCGGAATCCGATGATTTGCTCCAGTACATGGAAGAGAACGGCCAGATCGCGATTCGCTACGCGAGCGATGACAATCCCAACGGATCCATGGGCGATATCGCGGGAATCTGCGATTCCACAGGGCTTGTCTTTGGTCTGATGCCCCATCCCGAACGCTATACCCGCTGGACGCAACATCCGTTCTGGACCAGCCTGGACGCCGAGGCCACGCAAGAAGAACCTTTGGGGCTGAAAATGTTCCGCAATGCCGTGGCCCACGCGAGCCAACAGTCGAAAAACGGGGCGTTGATTTCTTAATAGTCTCGCCGAACCCTATCCGGGCATTGTCCGGGGCGAGAATCTATGTCACAGTGGTGGTGGCTTCTGAAGAAGGCGCGCCATGCCCTACCTCTCCGAAAAATTCCTCAAGAGTCGGCTTGGTCTTGACCACGCCCCCGGGGTGAAGATCGAAGACGATCGATCCTGCACCGGGTGTGGCTACAACCTCAAGGGCCTTACGTTTGGTCGCGCCTGTCCCGAATGTGGGCAGACTATTCAGCGCGATCTGAAAATCGGCCTCAAAGACGACCTCATTGGCCAGGGTGATCCGGAGCTTCGCAAGAGGATGCAGATCGGCCTCGGGCTCGCCTCGGGTTGTCTTCTGTTCGCGCTCGTCGCGAGATTGTTGTCACTCATCTCCGCCGCGTTCATTGTGGGGGAGGCCTCTTCCCTCTATCACATGAGCATTCTTTTCAACAGCGTACTGTGGTTGGTGGGCGTCTGGTTGATCACCCCCAAGGCGATCGATCTTCAATGGCCCCGGCTCAAGGCGCTGCGATTGAGCATACGGTTCACGCAACTCCTCTGGCCCCTGGCCCTGGGCGCGTATGCCATCGCCCAGATGGCGGCCAACTCGATCTCGACCACGCTGGAGTCGCAGTTGTTGAGCTTTCAATTCACGGGGCGCGTGATCGCGGGAGGTGGCGTCCTCGGGCTGGTCTGGCTCATGCTCGTGATCGCCCAGGGAGCGGATCTGGAGAAGGCGTCCCGGCGTCTCTCTTCAGTGCTCTGGGGGTTGCCCATCTTCACGATCATGGCCGCTCTGTTCCCGGATACCTTCATGTGGATCTTGTTGTGGATCCTGGGGCTGCTGCTTCTCGGCTGGGCGTGGATGCTGGCATGGTTCGCCCTCGCGTTGCTGGAGATGTCAAGGCATGCCGGCTGGTCAATCCATTACATGCATGAGCAGATCGAACGCGACAGCCGCGTCATGCAGAAAAGAGCCGATCTGCAACGGGAAGCCGAGAAAAATGTCCGCCCCACCTCGACTCGCCAGGCGACGGACATTCCACTGGATTCCTGATTGATCGTGATTCGAGGGGATCCGGAGATCCGGGGGTCCAGGGGTTTCTGGGGTGGGAGTGGTAAGCGTTTCGCTTACCTCTGAGGCAAACATTACAATCCCAGCCGGGGTAAAGAGGAACTTTACTCATGCCACTCGTTTACGGATCGGGGCATTCCGGGGGTTCCGGGGATAGGATGCCACCAGCATGAGTCGTATGCGACCCAACGAGATGAGGGCACTCCAGCAGATGGGGAAGATCGGCGAGACCGGTCCGGCCTCTCAGGTGATCGACACCGATCGTAAATGCCTGCATTGCGGCTATCAGCTCAAGGGCCTGCCTCTGGGAGGCAACTGTCCAGAATGCGGGGCCACGACGCGTTTACCCGACAAGATCGACTCGCCCCTTTCGTTGATGCCATTGCCGGCAATCCTTCGTTTGAAGTGGGGATGCTGGGCTGTTTTCTGGTGCCTGATCCTCGCCATGGTGATCGGGGCTCTGCGCGGCTCGGGACGCTTCCCGGAAGTGATGATTCTCACCGGGCTGCTGGCCATTTCCCTGAGCTGGCAGGTCGCGGTCAGGCTGGCGACGCCTACATTGGACCTGCCTCAGGCAAGGCTGTGGGGCTTTCATCGACTCGGCAAACTTCGGTTGGTCGCCCAATGGCTTCAGGTCGGCTGGCCCATCGCGGCCGGGGCGGCGCTGTTGAGCGAGGCGATTCCCAATCCCGTCCCGCCCATGAACCTCTTGCCCTTCGTGCTGCAATTTGGCTTGGTCCTGGGGATCACGGGTCTGGTTATCCTGGCCCTGGTCTTCGAGCGGTTGGCCCAGTGGACTCGTGAACTTGAGGCGATGAACCTGTTCAACTGGATCGTGTGGGGGTTGCCCGCCGCGGTGCTGGTGATCCCGCTCCGGGATTACATGAACTGGTGGGTCAGCATTGTCTTGAGTCTGTTCGCGATCGCGATGCTTCTGCTGTATCCCTTCGTGATGTTGATGCTGGCTCGGGGGGTGAGCCTGTCGGTGCATCACAACATCGAATACGAAGAGCGAATCGAACGGCAGGATGAACGCAAGGAAGAGTTCTTCGAGAAAGTCCTCGAGCCGCACATGAAGTCGGTTCCCGACGAGCCGCGACCAGCCGAGTCGGAGGAAATACAATTGCATGATCCCAAGAAGGATCGGAGTGAGGAGACATGAGCGAATCGAAAGTAAGGTGTGCCGTCATCGGCGTCGGTCGAATGGGTCGGCACCATGCCCGCGTGTACGCGCAGCACAAAGAGGTGGACTTTGCCGGCGTCGTCGATGTCAATGCCGACGCGGCGAAGTCGATCACGGAAGAATGGGGGGGGGTGGCTTTTGGTGATTTGCAGGAACTGATCGACAAGGGGGTCGATGCGGTGACGATCGCCACCCCGACGGTGCATCACAAGACCGCGGCCGAATCGTTGCTCCAGGCGAAGATCGCCTGCCTTATCGAGAAACCCCTTGCCCCCAACGCCGCTGAGGCAAGGACAATCGCCGATGCGGCCGAGGCCAACGATGTCGTGCTCCAGGTGGGACACATCGTGCGGTACGACCCGGTCATGCGGGCGATCGCGGCCTTGGATGGCATTACGCCCCGATTCATCGAGATGGATCGCGTGAGTCCGATGACGTTTCGGAGCGTCGATGTGGGCGTGGTCCTGGACATGATGATTCACGACCTGGATCTGCTGCAGATGCTGATGGGGGTCGAACCCGAGGAGGTCGATGCCAACGCGGTGTGCGTGTTGGGCGAAGCCGAGGATGTCTGCAACGCAAGGTTGACGTTTCCCGCCATGGCCGGTGGGGATGGTATGCGCTCCGTGGCGAATGTCACCGCGAGTCGTCTGGCCCTGAAAACCGAACGAAAACTTCGCATCATCAGCGAGGATGCCTATGTCTCCGCGGACTTTGTCGCTCGTTCCGGACGCGTGGTGCGTAAGAAGGCCAATGAAGAACAACTGGTCGAGCTTCGAGCGCGACTCAAGGCGGGGGAGGATCTTTCCAACCTCAACTATCTTGAATTGATTGAGATCGAGGAACTCGACGTTCAGCCTGGCGATGCGCTGGAAATGCAGATCGACGATTTTCTCGACGCAGTACGCGAAGATCGACGGCCCACGATCGATGCCCAGGCCGGGTTCGCCGCAGTCCGTACCGCCGAACGCATCGTGGAATCAGCCCGCGCGGCGGGGGCGAGGATGGTTTGAAAAAGGGAGTTGGGAATAGGGAATCGTGAAGAGGTTTTATGCGATTCGGGGGAGGCTTTCGTTCTCAGTTCTTGAACAGATTCTGCCTAATGCCTAATGCCAACTCCCTATTCCCTTCTAAATTGAAAAGACCGCTCTCCAGAAGCGGTCTTTTCGTGCGAAGGAGTTGAGGATGCTCCTTGAATATTGAATTGATCGGAGTCAGCCCACTCGGTTGACGCCAAGCCCCTGGGGATAGCGATCGGTGAGTTGCTCCAGCAAATGCTGGCGATCCGGGCGTGGCAATTCGAACTGGTCGAGTATCGCATGCAGGTTGGCGGGAGGCTTGAGTGCGAATCCGTTCTTGAGGAATCGATCATACAAGGATTCGGACAGTCGCTGCATCTCCTGACGCTCGCGCGCCACAGACTCGGCGAATGAAGAGGAAACAGGTTCGAAGGCCGGTCTGCCCAACGCGATTCGCGTTCTCTCCTCGAGTTCTTCCTTCGGCAGGGGACGGGATGCCATGTTGTGGTCAATGAACCGGGCTTTCGGATCCGAAGGTGATGTTTCCCGGGCGGAGGCACCGGCATTTGACGCTTTTCCCTGATCGGCGAGCACCTGCAACAGATCACTGACGTTGACCTGGCCATCCTTATTGACGTCATAGGCGAGGTTGCCTGACTCCATCGCCAACTTGACCCCTTCGACGGTGATCGGGGCATCAGGGTGATGTATCGTGCCGCCCTCGGCGAGCAGCTTCAACAAATCGTTGACGTTGACGGTGCCATCGGAATCGAGATCGTAGATCGAGTCGGTCTCACCCCACGCCGCCTTGAGCCCATCCACCGTGAGCAAGGGCATATTGTCAAGCGACGCTTGGCCATTCTCACCTTGGGCAGCGAGCACTTGCAACAGATCACTGACGTTGACCTGGCCATCCTTGTTGACGTCGTAG
>JAPULD010000093.1 GCA_027295365.1 Planctomycetota bacterium | reverse complement strand
CTCGACGGGGTGGTCTTCGCGGAACCACAGCCGGGCATTCATGGTCGCTTCGAGTGGGTCAAAGTGAAACCAGCCCACCGCGGCGGAATCGGTTCGACTGCTACCCTTCCAGAAGCCGTCGGCAGCCCGACCATGAGCGATACGCTGGCCTCGGGGCGGGAAGGCGTCCCAACGCTCGACGTGCTCACCCAACAGGACTGATTCGAAGTCAACGAGATCGTCAGTGTGGGAGGTGCCGAACAAAATGACATTGGGTGCCTTGGGCATGAACTGCTCGTAGGCCTTGCGAAGGAGTTTTTCGATACGCCGAGTCTCGTCGATGAACCCGCTGGGGAGACCGATCATGAGAATGACGTGTCGCCCTTCGCTGGGGGCGACGATTCGGACGCCCCCCAAATCCTCCCCCTGCGTATCGAGCACCACGTGTTCGTCGCCGACCCTGGCCTGAAGCACGAACTCCGAAGCCAGCGTGACGAAACGCTGCATTTCCTCATCGTCCAGAATGCGGGGCCATCGCACCCCCACGATGTAAGGCCTTTCGATGCGCTCCAGCACCCTCAATCGCGAGGAGATCGTGAGTTTCTTTTCCGTGGGCCGATCGGTGTAGAGTCGTTTGACGTGAAGATAGAACTGCCCCTCGGGACTGGTGACTTCGAAATCACAGGTCTTGCCCTTGGGGGTTTCGACTTCAAAACGCAAATCGCATCCCATCATCAAAAGGTGACGGGCCACCATCGCCTCGGCGTACGAATCGAAGAAGATCTTTTTCTTGGCATGGGCCTGGAGATTCGCGTACAGCAATCCCAGTTCGGGATGATCCCGCCAGCGACGAATGTCCTCAACCACCTTCGGGTTGAGCAAGTCATGATGCAGTTTCAGTCCACCTGCCACGCTGGTCACGTTGTTGCGATCACCTTCCTCAAGGCCGAGCGGCATCGCCGGCCCTGGTCCATTTAATCGTCGTCATCTTCGGGAGACAACTCATACTCGTCTATATATCGCTCATGCAGCGGCATTCGTTCAGGAACCCTGGGGGGTGGTATTTCATTCCAGATTTCGCGCAGGGCCTCCTGCCCCGTCAAGCCATCGACCTTCATCGAGGTTCCCCTCGCCAGAAGTTGATCCAACTGGCGACGCCCGATGGTCACTTCCATCACGACCCGCTTCTCGAGATATTCCCGGTCATGCACTTCGACTCGTTGTTCGAGAAAGG
Organism: Planctomycetota bacterium; assembly: GCA_027295365.1. GTDB lineage: Bacteria > Planctomycetota > Phycisphaerae > Phycisphaerales > SM1A02 > JADFSH01. The sequence goes on along the minus strand of JAPULD010000093.1, from coordinate 5,634 downwards.
CGATCGAACGTCCATCGGACAGAGGCAGCTCGATCCGCACCCGCTTCATGTCGCCAAGCATGAGCTCATACACCAGCTCGCTCAACTCTTCCAGCCCTTGGTTCTTCGCGGCACTGATGGGAATGGCATTTGGATAGCGATTCAGCCATACCAGCACATCCCTGGGATCCTCCAAAGCGTCAATCTTGTTCAAGGCAATGATGCGGGTCTGATCCGCCGCACCGATTTCGTCCAGGGTGCGATTGACGACTTCCAACTGCATGGGAGCGTTCGGGTCGGAAACGTCAAGCACCGTCACGATCAGGTGGGCATATACCGTTTCCTCAAGCGTCGAGCGGAACGACGCCACAAGGTGGTGAGGCAGGTTGCGAATGAACCCGACGGTGTCGGAGAGAATCGCGTAATTCCCTCCTCCCAGTTCCCAACGCTCCATACGGGTGCCCAGCGTGGCAAAGAGTTTCTCGTGGGCAAAGGCTCCACCATCGGTGAGGGCGTTGAAGAGCGTTGATTTTCCGGCATTAGTGTATCCGACGATTCCGACGGTGAAATGATCCACCCGGCGCTGGGCCACCTCTCGGGTTTTTCGTTGCTGGACTTCTTCCAACTCCCGCTGAAGCTGCTTCTTGCGTCGCTGGACGAGCCGCCGGTCGATTTCAAGTTGTTGCTCACCCGGGCCTCGGGTGCCGATGCCGATGGGGGCTCCACCCACGATCTGGCCCAGGTGGTCCCACATGGCTCTCAGCCTTGGGTAGGTGTACGCGAGTTGGGCGATCTCCACCTGCAATCGGGCGGCATGGGTTGAGGCTCGATTGGCAAAAATATCGAGGATCAGTTCACTCCGATCGATGATCTTGCACTCCGTCGCCTCTTCGAGATTCCGGATCTGGCTTGGGGACAGGTCGTTGTCGAAAACCACCAGCGTCGCCTTGACCATTTTCACTAACTCCGCCAGTTCCTGAGCCTTTCCCTTGCCCAGGTACATGCGAACCGCCGGTTTCCGACGCTTTTGGACCAGTTCGCCCACCACGACCGCCCCGGCCGTCTCGGCCAGGGCCTGAAGCTCACTGAATCGATCGTTGGAGTCGCGATAGGCCATGGGCAGATCCACGCCGACGAGAATCGCCCTTTCCGCAATGACTTTGAGTTGTTCTCGTTGGACTTGGGACATGTTTAAAGGCCTGGAAGTCCGCATTGTAGGCGATTCCCGGTCTTCGACGAGAAGAGGCCAGACTCGATTCGCCACTTTGCGTCAATTGCATCGTGACCAGGATGCCTCGGTAGGTATCTCAATTGTATGGGAAGCGAAATCACCATGCCTCGCGGATACCACCCGCTCCCGAATGACGTGAAGATCGCCTACCATGGATTGACCCGTTCGACCAAGGACGGATGACAAAGGAGATGATTTCGTGCGGACAAAGAAATACGTGGCGCCGTTCCTACTCGTGGTGTTGGTGGGCTTTCTACTGATCCAGCTCCCGCTGGCCATTGCAGATCGCACTGATGGTTTCGACTTCGTCGATACGATTATTGATGTCCGAAGCATCCTCAAGGAAAGCTTTGTCCGCGATCCGGACGACGAAAAAATGCAAATCGCGGCCATCCAGGCCATGATCGAGACGCTGGACGACCCTCATACGGTGTATATCCCTCCCTCTCGCGAGCGCGACTTCAACAAGGATCTCCGCGGCACCTACGTCGGCATCGGGTCGGAGATCAACATCATCGATGACTACCTCACGATCATCTCCCCCATGGATGATTCGCCTTCACTGGAATCAGGCGTCAAGGCCGGCGATGTCGTCCTCGAGATCGAGGGAATTTCGACCTACAAGAAATCCAGCCAGGAATGCATTGACCAGCTGTTGGGCGAACCCGACACCCAGGTGACCATTAAGGTTCGACATCTCGACGACGTCGAAGAGGACATCACAATCACCCGCCGGGCCATCGTGGCCCGAACGGTCAAGGGGCTTGTCCGGAATGGCAAGTCATGGCATCACTGTCTCGATTCAGAGACCAACATCGCCTACGCCAAGGTAACGCAGTTCAACATGAGCACCATGCAGGAACTGAATCAGACGATGCTGCAGCTTGTCGCCGCGGGCATGAAGGGTTTCATTCTCGACCTTCGCGACAACCCGGGGGGCTCGCTGCCGGCGGCGATCGACATGGCCGATCTCTTCCTCAAGGAAGGGGTCATCGTGTCAGTTCGCCCTCGCGACGAAACTCGGGGTCGATCCTGGAGTGCCCACAAGGTACGCACGATGCCTGACTTCCCCATGATCGTCCTGGTCAACGGATCGTCAGCCTCGGGCAGCGAAATCGTCGCCGGCGCCCTCAAGGACAACGGACGAGCCACGATCATCGGCACCCGCACGTTTGGCAAGGGATCCGTCCAGGACGTACGTCGGCTCGATTTCAACCGAGGCACGCTCAAGTACACCAACGCCTACTACTACCTGCCCAGTGGACGGAATCTGCATCGCAAGGATGGCAGCGAGCTCTGGGGCGTCGATCCCGATCCGGGGTTCGTGATCAAGGAGTCCGACAAGGCGTTCGTCGCCCGCGTTCTGGCGCGTCGTCCTTACGAAGTGATCCGAGATCGCGATGACACCATGCCCGATTGCTATGACTCGGCCTGGATTCGCGAAAATTTCAAGGATGAACAGCTCGCACTCGCGACGGAAGTGCTCTCGGAATTCATCACTACGAATCAATGGCGCACGCTCAACGAGGATGATCCAGCGGTGGCCGCTCTCGATCTGGAGATGACTCGATTGACCCGGACCAAGGCGCGGTTGCTTGAGCAACTCAGTCGCATCGAGAAAGGAATTGCCGAGCACAGTCAACTGGCCGAGGCCGCCGGCAAGGAACCACTCCTGCCCGACGATATCGACCTCATGGGCGGCGCGATCACTTTGCGCGACAAGGATGGAAACGTGATCGGAGAATTCCGCATCGACGACGACAACGCGGCGATTGCCATCAACAACATGCGGCTCACGAGGCAAACCCTTATCGATGATCGTGTCCTCCCTGAGATCACCATCGAAGAGCACCAGGAATAACGCCACGCTTCACTGAACACGATCGAATGGGACACGAGTCGCTGATCCTTGGGTTGGAGACGAGTTGCGACGAGACCGCAGCGGCGGTGGTGCGCTCGGGTCGTCACGTCTTGTCCAACGTCATCGCGACGCAACACGACCTGCACGAGGAGTTCGCGGGCGTGGTACCTGAGATCGCCAGCCGCGCCCATCTGGAGCGGATCAGCCCGGTCATCGAGAAGGCCCTGGGCGAGGCGAAAGTAACTTTTGAAGCACTGGATGCAATCAGCGTGGGTCATCGCCCCGGCCTGATCGGTTCGCTGTTGGTAGGGGTCAGCGCCGCCAAGGCCCTGGCGTGGTCGCTGGGCAAGCCCCTGATCGGTGTCGATCATGTGCAGTCGCATTTGTACGCCGGGCTGCTCGATTCGAAACCCGTGACGTTTCCGGCTCTGGGCCTTGTCGTCTCGGGGGGCCATACAAGTTTGTTCCTCGTCAACGATCCGCTCGATCTGCATTCGCTGGGCAAGACGATCGACGATGCGATTGGGGAAGCCTACGACAAGGCCGCGACGATTCTCAAGCTTGGCTACCCCGGAGGCCCCAAGCTCGATGCCCTGGCCCAACAAGGCAACGATCGCGCGCACACTCTGCCCATCTCCATGCTGGGCAAGGATCGGCTCGATTTTTCCTACAGCGGTTTGAAGACGGCGCTGCTGTATTCAGTCTGTGGCCAACCCGTCGGGCGTGGCACCGATGCACACTTCCTGCGCGATGCGTCTTCATACAACGATCAGGAAAAAGCGGATTTCGCGGCGTCATTCCAAAGGGCCGCCATCGGAGCCATCATGAAAAACCTGATCAAGGCTCTCGATCGACACGACGAAATCACCACGGTTTTGGTGGGAGGGGGCGTCAGCGCGAACAGCCTGCTGCGCGAAAAGCTGACGGAGCTGGGCGTGCAACGTGGGCTCGATGTGAGGCTGCCCGAGATGGACTACTGCCTCGACAACGCGGCGATGATCGCCGGGCTGGCGTCGATTCGTTTCGAGCGTGGCGAGTTTGATGATTTTTCACTCAGCGCCGCGCCCAGATCCGCAATTGCTTGACCCAGATTTGTAGAGGCCACTTTTCGTTAAGCGGCGCGTGCCCTGCACCGCATTTGGATGATCAGATATTTTCGAAGTGCAAGTAACTGCTCTTGCTCTTCAACGTTGGGCAAGCCCAACCGCTACACTGAGCCCATGACCTTCGTCTCCTCCCCCCATCCCGCCACGATCCTCGACGAAAAACTGCTCAAGCAGTGCGTCATCAACGTGGGTCGCTTCAACAGTGGCCCGGGGGGGCAGCATCGCAACAAGGTCGAGACCTCGGTTCGCATTGAGCACACACCCACGGGAATCAAGGGGGCGGGCAACGAACGCCGGAGCCAGCACCAGAACAAGGGGGCGGCTCTGAGAAGACTTCGACTGGCCTTGGCCAGAGAAATACGCACCAAGGTGAACCCCCAGAAATATGAAGTCAGTGACATGTGGAAGTCGCGAAGGCAGGGGCGCACTGTTTCAATCAGCTACAAGCATCACGATTACCCGGCCCTGCTGGCCGAGGCCCTGGACATCATCGTGGCCAAGGGATTTGACGTCGCGGGAGCCGCGGGCATCATGGGGATCTCCATGAGCCAGCTCGCCAAACTGGTACGCCACGACAAGCTGGCGTTCGCCCGGGTCAACAAGAACCGAGTCGATAGCGGTTTGCCAGCGCTGAAGTGATCTTAGTAATTAATGCATTTAACAGAGTAGCACGGATATTCGTGCGACTGCGAGTCATGCAAGTTCTTGGTCTAGACAACTCGTACCCCCTGGGTCGTGTTTCTGCGCGTTTGAGCATCGACTTTGGATGTACCGCATGAACCAGGGTCTATATGTCCTGCCCGTGTCAATCATGGCGTCTTCGGCCTCTTAATAACAATTCTGATCCCGCTGACATCCACTATACTGCATCCATGACCACCATCCCAACCTCCCCCATCGGGACCGACACCCTCCGCCAACTCATCAACGCGGAGCTTCCCGAACTCCTCGCCATCCGCCACGACCTGCACGCGCATCCCGAACTCGCCTTCGACGAGCATCGAACCAGCGGTGTCGTCAAACGCGAACTCGAATCGATCGGCATCGAATTCGTGGGTGACCTTGCAAAGGGCACGGGGGTCCTTGGTCATCTCCCAGGTCAAAGCGATAAAGCAATCGGCCTCCGCGCCGACATGGATGCCCTGCCTATCACTGAAGAAACCGGAGTGGAATACACATCCACGCATCCCGGGGTCATGCACGCGTGCGGCCATGATGGTCACACCACCATGCTCATTGGAGCCGCCAGGGTGCTTGCGAAGATCGCCACTTCCGGGGGGGGACTTCCTCGTCCTGTCACGTTCTGTTTCCAGCCCGCCGAGGAAGGTGGAGGGGGAGGCCGACACATGGTCGAGGATGGGTGCATGGATGGCAGTCTCATCGGATCCCCCATCGAAATGATGTTTGGCCAGCACTGCTGGCCCATGCTGAGGCTAGGAGCGGTCATGACCCGCCCT
>JAPULD010000092.1 GCA_027295365.1 Planctomycetota bacterium | reverse complement strand
CCCTCGATCCGGCGCCAAACGCCGCTGTTCATGATCCAGGTTCCGACGTTACCGCCCAGATCGAATGTCAGGATGATTCATGGGTTGACGTCTCGTCGCGCTGGATACGGATGCTCTCGATGGTAATGAGTTGCCCTTGCCCGATCCCCGGACAGGGCGTGGAACGTTTGACATTTTCCCATGTCTCAGGCGTGTCGATGTTCTCGGACCAGAAAGGCCAGGTCCGGCATTGGCCGGGACGAGTCTTGTACATACCGCAGATCGCCTTGCCCGGAACACTTTCTCGATCGAGAAAGACACAATCAAAGCCATGTTCCGTCTTGCGTTCGTTGAGCGTCCATCGCCCCCGGACGCGGCGGGCATGACGCTTGCGGAATTCCGCCACCGTCAACCCGAGCGATTCGGCCATCACCTCGGCTTCTGAGTCTTCGAACCATATATATCCGGGGGGACCCGTACAGCAATTGCCGCATTGTGTGCATTCGAATCGAAGCCCCTGGTGATACCACTCCTGCTCCGAATCGACATCGTGCTCATTCACCGAGTAATTCCTCGGGGGGAGCCGCCCAGATTTCAAAAGACAGACTGTGCAATTCCGTCTCGTCCCGGCGAGGTTTCAGATCCGCAAGGTCTTCGGGGCGATCATCAAAAGCCACTCGGTCCACGGTGTACATCTCGACGTACCGCCACTCATCGTGAACCTCCAGCGCATCGAAGATGAGGTCATTGACTTCACTCAGCGAACTGGCGGTGATCCAGATCGAGGCATAGGCCCCATGCTCCGGAACCTCGTCGGTGTGATTGACGATCGCCACTGCGTGCCAGAGGGTCGGCCCGAGTTCGCGCCCGCTTTCATCACGATTCCGGTCCGGATCGATGTTGAGTTCGAGCTGCCAGGCGTGTTTCAGTTCGTGAATCATCTCATCGAGGTCAGGCGAGAACTCATCGGACAATTCCAGGACAGACCGAAACATGGCGGTGCCGAATGAATCATCGTCCTCTCCCACCGGCCACAGTTGGGGGATCTCTTCCAGGTCGAACGTCTTGAACAGATCCTCGACTTCATCGCGCATGTCCAGGGGCACATGGATTGAAAGTCGTTTCCATTGATCGAGAAAAACCTCGATGAACGGTTCTTCGCTGTTGGCCCCCGCTCCGATGAAGCAGTCCTCAAGCAGGAAGGGCTCGAACCATTCCCATGATTCGAGGAATCTCGATTTGTCAATGGGATCGGCACTTAGGTACACATCCAACGTGCGATAGGCATCACTGGATTCGACTTCGAGGATGCAGGAGACGGCTTCAGGCAGCAGATCGATGGCCCGAGCGAGGATGGGCTTGATTTTCTCGTGAGAAACGACCACGTGGAAGGAATAGCTGTCCGGCTCATCCTCCTCGCCCTGGCTGAAGGCGATGGTGTATCCGGTGATGGGGGTGCTGAGATCGCCAGGCTCAAGGCCCAAAGGCATGGCGTAGCCGTTGATCACGGCCCGGGTCAGATTATCACGCAACCGGTACTCTTTCATGCGTCAGGCAATCCTATCCGTGGAATCCCGAGTCGGGAACGATAGATTATCGGTCACACGCCCCAAGTCCACTGGCCTTGGTGTATCATCCGCCACAATTGACCCTGAAGATCGAGGTGGATTATGGCGCAACGTGCACATTGGGGCAGTCGAATGGGGTTCATCCTGGCTGCGGCAGGGTCCGCGGTGGGGTTGGGCAATATCTGGAAATTTCCCTACATCACGGGTGAAAACGGAGGTGGGATCTTCGTTCTCATCTATCTCGTTTGTATCGTGGTGATCGGCTTGCCCATCATGATGGGTGAGATTTTCATCGGCCGCACCGCTCAAAATTCCCCGGTCGGTGCGTTTCGAGCGCTCTCCAAGCCGGGTAGCCCCTGGCTGGGGGTTGGCTGGTTGGGCGTGGCTTGTGCGTTCGTCATCCTGTCTTATTACAGCGTGGTCGCGGGCTGGGCCTTGCATTACATCTATCTGTCGATCAAGGGCGGATTTACGGGGATGGATGCGGACACCGTGGGAGGCGTCTTCAACGACCTCTTCGCCGACAAGACCCTCAACATCTTCTGGCATGTCTTGTTCATGGTGATGACCGTCGGCATCGTCATCGGGGGAATTCAAAAAGGCGTCGAGCGCTGGGCCCGCATCCTCATGCCCTTGTTGTTCATCATGATGATCGCGTTGCTGATTCAGGCGATGAGAATGGACGGATTCAAGCAGGCGGTGAGTTTCCTGTTTACTCCCAATACCGAGAATTTCAGATGGGGACCGGCCACACTCGAAGCCTTGGGGCACGCGTTCTTCACCCTCAGCCTCGGCATGGGGGCCATGATCACCTATGGCAGCTACCTGAAGAGCGATGACGACTTGGTGACGACGTCCATCACGGTCGGCGTGCTCGACACGGTCATCGCCTTGATGGCCTGCCTCGTGCTCTTTCCCATCATCTTCACCTTCGGCATGGAACCCGGAGCGGGCCCCGGTCTGGTCTTCGTCAGCCTGCCCATCGCCTTCGGACAGATGACCGGCGGGGCGATCTGGTCGCTGCTCTTCTTCGGCCTGCTGACCTTTGCGGCATTGACCAGCGCCATCTCACTGCTGGAAGTCGCCGTCAGCTATTTCATCGACGAGCGTGGTTGGAGCCGCCCCTTCTCGACCTTGTTCTGCGGCCTTATCATCCTTTTCCTGGGTATCCCCTCGGCCCTGAGCGGCGGAACCGATCTCTTCGGCTCGAAAATGGTCAATCTGACTGAGAAGGTCCTCGGTGAAGGCAATGGGAAGAACTGGTTCGACTCCTTTGATTACCTGGCCACCAACTGGATGCTCCCGCTGGGCGGCCTCGGCATCGCCTTGTTCGTCGCCTGGCGCGTAGGCGGCCAGGCTCGGGAACAGGGATTCAAGGCGGGCACGAAATTCGGCAAACTCTATTGGGGCTGGGTTTTTCTGCTACGTTACATCGTCCCGTTGGGGGTTGTCGCCGTATTCCTGTATTCGATCGGCGTGATCGATTTTGCAGAATGACGCAAAACCCGTCATGATTCCTCGCTTGAGTTCGCCCGATCTTCTCCTTTTTTTCTCGGAGACACCATGCAAGCCCTCATGGACACCATTTCCGCAATCAACAACGTCATCTGGCACGACTATGTCTTGTACATCGTGCTCGGTGTTGGCATTCTTTTCACCATCTGGAGTGGCTTCTGCCAGTATCGCGCGTTGACGCATGGCGTCGCCGTCACCAAAGGTAAATATGACGATCCGGATGACCCCGGGGCCATCAGTCACTTCCAGGCCCTTTCGGCGGCCCTTTCGGCCACCGTCGGATTGGGCAACATCGGAGGTGTCGCGGTAGCCATCGCCTTGGGTGGCCCGGGTGCCGTCTTCTGGATGTGGGTGATCGGCCTCTTCGGCATGGCCCTCAAGACGACCGAAGTGACGTTGTCGATGTTGTATCGAAACACCGACGATCCCGACAATCCCCACGGTGGACCCATGTGGGTGGCCAGCAAGGGTTTGGCCGAACGTGGGTTTGGTCCGGCCGGTAAATTTCTGGGTGGCCTCTTCTGCGTCACGCTGCTTGTCTCCGCATTTACAGGCGGCAACATGTTCCAGGCCTGGAACGTCGGTATCGTGACCGAAAACGCTTCAAATGGTTCAATCCCGACGGTAGCGACCGGCATTGTCCTCGCCATCATCGTGGGTGCCGTCATCATTGGTGGCATCAAGCGAATCGGTGCCGTCGCAGGCAAGCTTGTCCCGCTGATGTGCGCCTTGTATCTGCTGGCGGCATTCTATGTCCTGTTCCTGACGATCGGGGAAGTCCCCCGAATGCTGGTCCTCATCGTCAAGCACGCTTTCACACCCCTTGAAGCACAAGGCGCTTTCGTCGGTGGCACTTTTGGTTATGCATTCCTTTGGGGCATGAAACGTGCCCTCTTCTCCAGTGAATCCGGCCAAGGCTCCTCTCCCATCGCACACTCCGCGGCCAAGACCAAAGAACCCGTGCGTGAAGGCGTCGTGGCGGGACTCGAACCCTTCATCGACACCATCGTGGTCTGCACGCTGACTGCCCTGGTCATCCTCTGCAGCGGAGCCTGGAACCGAGCCGGTGAAACTGCGTTTGAAACCACGCCTGCCTTCACCCAGGTTGATGGCAACTGGACTTTAGGTACGACGACTCTTCCATCCCGAAATACCGAGGCGATGCGTGTCGCTCGAAATGATTGGCGTGGCGGCGAAAACGTGTTCGTCAACGCCCGGTGGGGTGATATACAGGAAGACACCAACGACAACATCACGCGCGTCAATGGATCCGTCGAAGTGGATGGCGATTCTTTCATCGTGGTCTGGGAAAGTGTCGAGGCGAACGAACAGCCTGTGCTCATCAATGACGATATCTACGCCGCATATCCAAGTGCCGCCTTGACGACGCATGCATTCAACATCATCCAACCCGGCATGGGAACATGGCTGGTTTTGCTCGCCTCCTGGCTCTTTGCGATCTCGACCATGATTTCCTGGAGCTATTACGGCGAACAAGGCATGGTCTACCTGTTGGGCGAAAAATCCGTTCTTCCCTACAAATTGGTCTATTGCCTTCTGATCATCGTCTCGACCATGCCTTTCATTCAGACGGACTCGGAACTCGACGCCCTGACCTCGTTGGGAACCGGTGTCATGCTCTGGGCCAACATTCCCATCATGCTGATCTTCGGCGCGGTGGCGATGAAGGCGTATCACGCTTATGGCGCGAAACTCAAGGCCGGTGAATTCGACAACAACGATGCACCGTCCAGCTCCAACGACGAGTCGTAAATCGATACGACTCAACTGAAGATGATTCAACGGGCCCAGGGATTCGATCCCTGGGCCTTTTCTTTCGTTACCATCTGACCATGTGGTCCGTCGCGGATCTTGCCGACGCCGTCGAGGCCGGTGTCAAGGCGTCCAACTCGCAACTTGACGAGGAACATGCCGTCTACGGCCTCGATGCCAGGGACGAGGTCGAGTTGCATCCGATCCTCGCCCAGGCGTTCACGTGCGCCGACTATGGCGTTCATCGCGAACATCGGTATCCCGCCGACCAGAAGAAACGCAAGGAGAGCGAAGGCGAACGCTGCGATCTGGTTCTCACTCCCGATGGCCTTCCGTTGGCCTCAAGCGAACGCAAGGCCACGCTGTTCGAACCGGCCGACGCGGTACCCCTGGACGAGGCGTATTGGCTGGAAGTCAAGACGGTGGCCCAGTACACCATCGAGGGTCCCAATCCCCAGTACAGCTCACAGCTGCTCTCGACGATTCGCCAGGACGTGACCAAGTTGAGCAAGGATCAAGGGATTCTTCACGCCGGGCTTCTGATCATGATGTTCGTGCACGACGAGCGGGTCGCGGAACACGATCTCGGAATCTGGCAGGATCAATGCCTGACCCGGGGCCTGCCCATCGCGGCCCCCAGCTTTCGAAGCGTGAAGATCAAAGACC
>JAPULD010000091.1 GCA_027295365.1 Planctomycetota bacterium | reverse complement strand
GCATTCATCCGGAATTCCATTCCCGTTGCAGTCGAGGCTGGTCCCGTCGATCAGATCGCAGTCGTCGGGTGTCCCGTTAGTGTTGCAGTCGGTCTCACATTCGTCGGGAATCAGGTCACCATCGCAATCCAGACTCGTTTCGGAGGAGATGTCGCAGACATCGAGCACGCCATTGTCATTGCAATCGAATCCGAGGCCTTCATCGAAATCGCAAGCGTCGTGATACCCGTTGCCGTTGCAATCATCTTCCGGATCGGGATTTTCGCAATCGAGCAGGTCAAAGTGCAATTGCTGCACGATGGACATGTCGCGTTGTATCACTTGTTGCATTGACTGGTAATCAACAATTGTCCCGTTCGCCCCGGAGCACTCGGGTGAGAGAAAATAGGCGGGGGCGATTTCGTTGCCATCGGCATTAGCTCCATACTTGACAAACGCGGACTCCACGAGGTGGGCGATTTCCACGATGATGGCAGTGTCACCGTGCAGCGGTAATCCGCTTACCCCGAGAGACAGGCTGACGTCCCCGTCGGGCCGCGGGGGCGCCCCCGACGCCACGCCAGCCGTGGATTCGGGCAGAACGACCGATCCCTCGATCAACAGCAATCGATCGGACACGTTGGGAAGACCATCCTCCGGCGACAAATCTTCATAGATTCGAAGATAGATCGTTGTCGGCCCCTCAAAGTCACTCGACCAGACCGAAAAGTCGACGCAACGCAATACGACGGCCTGTCCGCTCAAGTTCGGGGCGAGCGAAAGGTCGTACCAACGGGCGACGCTGTTGGAAAGATAACACGCGGGCGTTTTCTCCAGTATGTCCGTGTCCAGCACCTGGGACAGGGTAAATTGAGCCGAGCATGAGTACCCCCCGGGGTTGATCTGGGCCAGGGCCGCATGGCACGGAAGAACGCATGCAAACGCAGAAACCAGGAAGAGTTTGAAGCCGTGATACATTGTCCGTCTCCGTCAGCATTGAACGCGAAGTGAAGCAGATTCGATTGTCAACAGGCCATGCGAGAGTCTTCGATGGCATTCGGTATGGCAGATCCAGATGCGAGCCCGAATCCCCTTCAAATGCAACTGTGGAATTCCAGAAACATATATCTGGAATCCACGATATCGAATCGCATCGAACATTCAAGAGTATAATCACTCTTTCGAAGTGTCCAAGAGACAAATCTACCGCGAAATCACCCGCTCGTTGTCCGCGTCCCACATCAGCGTCTTGTTCTGGCGATACGCTTCCACGCCCATCTTGATTGCCACCATCGTCGCGCAGCCCAGGTCGACGTTGCAGTTGGGGACGTCCTCGCCCCGCACTGAATCGATGAAGTTGCCCATGTGGTCGCGGCGGGGGGAATTGAAGATCTCGAACTTCGCCTGGCCGGGGGGTGGTTCGGGATGCTCGTTGCCTTCCTCATCGCGAACCATTGTGTGCTCGAACTCGCCCGCGTTGGTGGCGCGGAACTCGGGCCACCACGTGCCTTGTTCTATCACGGTCAGGTGATCGCCCACCTTGATCGTGCCTTGCTGGCCCCGGATGATGGTGTCCAATCCCAGATCGTTGGTCATGACACTCACCAGCATGACGGTGTGTTCGCTGGGGTAATCTACCGTCATCATGAACGTGTCGGGGATGTCGCGATCATCCTTTTCCAGATACTTGCCTCCCGAGGCAACAACGCGGCGAGGGTATTCGCCATTGGTACCGGAAATCGAAAGCAACAGGGGGGCGAGCAAGTGGTAGAGCAGGTCGGTGGCGACGCCCCCGTTGTAGGCCCAGTACTTTCGGAAACGGAAGAAGTGGTCGGCGTTCCAGGGAATGTTTTCCGCCAGATCCCACTCGTGGCCCAACCAACGATCCCACCAGACGTAGCCTTCGTCGCCTCGGGGTGCTTTCGGTCCTGCATCCGGATCGATGTGCCAATTGAACTGGCCTCCTCGTGAGTTGCGGCAATAGCTGCCCTGGCTCCACGACACCTTGCCGATTCGTCCCTCGTCGATGGCCTTCCGTGCTTTCCAGAATTTGTCATCGCTGGTGCGTTGGGGGCCGACCTGCAACACGCGACCCGTGCGCTTTACCGCGTCGCGGCAATCCAATGCCTGCTGGATCGTCAGCGACAAAGGCTTCTCGCAATACACATCCTTGCCCGCATCCATCGCCTCGATGGCGATCTTCGTATGCCAGTGGTCGGGCGTGGCAATGACGATGGCGTCGATGTCAGGATCGTCAAGCACCTCGCGGTACTCCATGGTGCCGCCACTTAAATTGGCTGCAGAATTGGAATCACCTTCAGATTCTTCCCCCGTGACACCATGAATAATCTTGGTCGCGCTGTTGAGCCGCCTCTGATAGACATCGCAGACGCGGCTGATCGTGATGTTGTCACGTTCGCGTCGATTCATGAGCCCACGCAGATGGGCGTGACCCATGCCTCCAGTGCCGATCACGCCGAAATTGATCCGTTCGTTGGCCCCGAGCACCCGAGCCCAACTGGTGGAAGGCATGAGCGAAAGCCCCCCCAACGCGGCGGTGGATTGCATGAAGAAGCGTCGTGAGAAATTGTTCGGGGTCGACATGGGCCTGCTGCTCCTTTGAAGTGGCATGCCATGGTGATCGACTCAGCGATGAAAAGCAATGGGAGACAAACTGAAACCATAATTTCGCGATTCAAGGCGATTGGCGGGTTTGCTTGGCGTGAGGAATGGCACCATGCTGGCCAGATCAAACAAGTACAACATCGGGACGTTTAACTCGATTTACCTTTTAAGGCGGTTGACTTCGAAGACTTCCAGCGAGATGCTCTGCCCCATGCTCAAGATCATCTCAGGCGAATACAGGTCTCGAATACTCGTCACCCCCAAGGATGAATCGGTGACCCGTCCTTATCCCCACCGGGTTCGGGAATCGTTGTTCAATCTGCTTCGTGAATGGTTCGACGGGGCGAAGGTGCTCGATCTCTTTGCGGGCGTCGGGTCCATGGGGCTCGAAGCGGTCAGCCGTGGTGCGGAAGAGGTGCTTCTGGTTGAGCGCGACCGAAAAATCCATCGTCTGTTGCAGGAAAACATCGACGCCCTGGATTGTGGCGATCAGGCCCAGGCAATGCTGGGCGATGCCTTGGGGCCGACCTGCCTGGCTCGAGCCCCTCGACCAGTGGACGTCATCTTTGTCGATCCACCTTATCCCATGATGGAGGATGAACAATCGCGATCCCTCATCATGAAACAGTTGGCCATGCTGCGAAGCGTGATGGCGGATCAGGGGTTCATGATTCTCAGGAGCCCGATGGGGTGTTCCGAAGTGGATTTCAAAGTGGCAGGATTCGAGGGGCCCGAAGAACGAAACTATGGCAAGGGCATGTTCGTGCTGCTTTATTCACCGGGACCCATGACGGTTACAGGCTGAATTCATTCCGGGGCGATAAGCTGTGCTTGATGACCGGTCCTGAGAAACGCATTTCGAACCCGAAGCCGATCCCAGGCGTTCCAGTCCGGGAAGCGGCTCTGAAAGTGCTCCATGAGCTTCAAGGGGCTGGCTATGAGGCATTCTTCGCCGGCGGGTGTGTGCGGGATCGTCTCCTGGGTCTTGAACCCGTGGAATATGATGTTGCCACCAACGCAAGGCCTGAGCAGGTCCAAAGCCTGTTCAAACGTGTCCAAAAGGTGGGCGAAGCGTTTGGTGTCATGCTTGTCCGTTTGATGGGGCACACCATCGAGGTCGCCACTTTTCGTACCGAGGGTATCTATTCCGATGGGCGGCATCCGGATGATGTGGCCTTCTCCGATGCCCAGCACGATGCCCAGCGTCGGGATTTCACCATCAATGGGATCTTTGAAAATCCTGCCAACGACAACGAGATCATCGATTTCGTGGGGGGACGAGAGGATCTCCAGAATCGGATCATTCGGGCCATCGGCGATCCTCATGCCCGATTGAGGGAGGATCGCCTGCGTATGCTGAGGGCGGTTCGCTTTGCTTCTCGATATGAGTTCGAGCTTGAAGAGGAGACGGCTCAGGCGATTCGGGAAGGGGCAGGGGAATTGGAAGGGGTCAGCCGCGAAAGGATCGGCCAGGAAGTCAAGAAGATGCTCACCCACTCGAATCGAGTCGCGGCCGCCTGGACGGTGCAATACCTTGGTCTGGATCGCATTGTCCTGGAGGAAGACCATCTCGATGACGCCCCCCAGCGAATGGGGCGATTGCCAGAATCCGTAGCGTACAGCACGATCCTGGCGTCCTGGCTCATCGATCGGCACGAAGAGGAACCCGAATATTGGCCTCGGATTGCTGATCGCTGGACCCGAGCCTTGATGCTATCGAACGAGGAGCACCTTGGGCTCAAGAATGCGGTCGAGATCTACCGGACGCTCATGAACGAGTGGGAGCAGATGGGAGTGGCAAAACAGAAGCGATTGGCCTCGATGACAGGGTATGAAGCGGGGCTGGCCCTGGTGATGGCGACGGATCAGGAGCAATTCCTCGGAATTCGCCGCCGAGTTGAGTTTTTGAAGGAGACAGGGCTCGACCCCGATCCGCTCATCGATGGCAATGATTTGATCGAATCGGGCTTGAAACCAGGGCCCGCTTTCAGTCGATTACTGGATGCGGTCTACGACTCGCAGCTTGAGGGGATTGTCTCGTCCCGTGAAATGGCTCTGGAGATGGCCCAGATGCTTCAAAGGACATTTGATGTGAACCCCGGGGATTCAACGGATTGATGGAATGCCGTGACTTGGGGAGCATCTCAAGCTTCTGGTGGGAATCTGCCCAACTTCACGATAAAATTGGCTGAGTTGGAACTTCTCGACCTCAGAGTCGTCATATAGAGTAGGTGAAAATGGGTTTTGAGCCCCCAAATCGAGTATTGCGGCGATGTGACCCCAACGTCGCCCCGCGATCTACAAGAGGACAAGAGCATGCACATTCGCAAGGCATCATGGTTGAATCTGGCGGTCATCGGTCTTTTTACCGCCGCCACCACGACCGTCATTGTGTCGGCCCCCCTGTTACCAGTCCTTCAGGATGATGGGAACACGGAAGACATCGTTTACATGGCCAATGGTCGGATTCTGCATGGCCAGATCCTCGAGGAGACGCGCGACACGATCGTGTTTGAATACCGGAACGACAAGCTGGGCATCACTACGAAGATGGTGCTGAAGAAACAGAACATCAGCAAGATGGATCAGGATGTGGCGATGGCGACATCGTCCGTTCAACCAGATGCGGTGGCTGAAAACAAGCCCAAATTCGATTCGAACTCCACCTCGACGGTCAAGCCGGGGTATCTCGATGAATTGAAGAACAAATACGAAGCTCGGCTCGCCTCCGAAGATTTGAATCTTCCTCGGGTTTACATGGTTCCCATGGAAGGGCAGATGGGCACGGACGTACACATCAGCTTCTACCGTTCGATCGTCGATGACATTCGAGCAATGAACCCGGACCTGATCGTGTTTCATCTGGATTGCAGCGATATCGATGACGGCATGATGATGAACCAGGGCTTTCGCATTGCGATGGGTGAATTGGAACTGGAACCTGGAATTCAGGATCTTGATCAGTACGGCCTCTTGATCGATCTCTTTCGAGATGACCTGCGTGACATTCCGCAGATCATGTGGGTCAAGGACTCGGTGGGCGTGAGTTCCGTCGTGGCCTTGGCTTGGCCTGACTTCTACATGCATCCGGATGCGACGTTGGCCGGTTTGGATAAGATCTGGGCTCAGGCTGCCGAATTCGGGGATGATCAGGTCAGTGCGAAGATGATTGCAGCGTGGTCGGCGGCCGCCAAGGCTTTCCTCGAATACGGCGGTGTCCCACTCGTGATCGGCGATGCCATGCTGGATCCGAGCAAGACACTCATGGCTTCTTGGCGTGGGCGAGACGTGATCTGGTCACTGGATGGTCAAGGCGTTTACATGGTCGATGGCAGTGAAACAGCCACGGCGAGATTCACGGCCCGAGTCGCCGAGAACTTGTGTCTGACCCGAGGCTCGGCCGAAACGCTCGACGATCTGATGCTCCTGCACGGTTATCGTGAATACCAATTGCTTCCGGGTGCCGCGGATTCTGAGTACAAGGATTACGTTAAAAACTGGCGCCGGAGCTTTGAAGGCGCGACCACGGCTCTGGAAGACTATCAGCAGCACATGAGTTGGGCCACGGGCAACGATACGCTTCGCTACCTGGGGCGGGCGAAATCGGATCTTGCGAAGGTCCTCTCGGCCATCAAGCATTACGACGCCGTCAAAGTCCGATTCGAGCAGATCGGACTCAGTGAATACCGCCTGCAAACTCTGATCATGTCCCTGAAAGAGCGGATCAAGATATTACGGCAAAACGACCGCGGCGGGGGCGGTGCCGATGGACCTCCGGGGCGAGGCGCAGGCGGTGGTGGCCCTGGTCGAGGTCGATAACCGAAGGATCCGTGCTCTCACGCATGTTTCGAATTTGATTTCCTTAAAGAGCGAGTCATGAACAAGAAAACAAATCAACTCCTGAAACTCCTCACGGTGCTGGTCTTGGCAAACATGATGTGCCAGCATGTGTTGGCCAGCCAGACCTATCGTATTCGAATGCAGGACGGAGCGATCTGGCGTGGTGAAGCCAACGCATTGGTCGAGATCGAGTACACCTTTCACCGGGGCAAGATGAACTTGAAGGGAGAGCTCAAGAAGGTCACGGATCAATACATCGTGGTCCTCAAGAGCGATGGATCGTCCAAGACGCTCTTTCGAAAGGACCTGATCAAGATCACCACGTTGGGCCAGGGCGATACTCGCGCTGATACTGGTCCGATCGACAATGACACACCCCCGAATCTTGATATCGCCATGGATTCTAAACCGAGTGTCAAGCCACTCGGCAATCGACCTGATGCATCGTTGCCCCACGTTTTCTTGCTCCCCCTGGAAGGCACGGTCGGTGGTTTATTCCGCGTCGATGAAATCAAGGCGATCGGGGAGGAAGCCGACAAGTACGGCCCCGGCCAGATCATCGTGTTCGTCATCGATTCGGGCGGCGGCAGCATGAATGAAACCGAGCAGATTCACAAAACGATGACCGAAATAGCCAAACGACATCGACTCGTGGCCTGGATCAAGCACGCCACTTCCGCGGCCTGTGCGACCGCGATCCATTGCAGTGAACTGTATTTCATGACCGAGGGCCGGGCCGGAGCCATGACCGCCTGGCATGGTGCCGGTGAATCCGTCCAGGGCGCGGCCATGCAGGATTGGCTTCGTCGCGCCGGCCAGTGGATGGAGCAGGAGCGTTCGGATCGCAGTGCCTACATCGCACACGCCATGATCGACCAGACCAAAGAACTTTCCTACGACAAGAATCCCGTCACCGGCGAAGTGACCTGGTACAACACCACGCAGGGTGAATTCGTCCTTTCGAGGCAAGGGGAAAACCTTGAGTTCAACGTCTCTAACGCGTTGCATTCCGGATTCGCACAAGGCAAAGCGGACACCACGGACGAACTCGCCAAACTCCTGCATCTGCCAATATGGTACGAGACGAATTCGTACGGTCGTGACATCGCAGCCAAATGGAAGCGGACATTTGAACGGGGCGAGCGCGAAGTGCCGCTCATCCTGGCCAAGCTATCGATCGAAAACCAGAGGGGTGATCCCGAGGTAGTCATCGGAACCCAGATCAAGTATCTCAAGCAGTTGATTAGCTGGTGGCGACGCGCCCCCAACGTCATGGAATCCATAGGTCTTATGGGGCCAGAAGATTTACAGAAGGAAATCACCGAACTCCGACGACAACTCGCCAGACGCAATCGGTAATTTCGGATCCCATGATAATGCGGACCACATCCGACCCGGCTTTCCGGGTCGGTTTTTTACCGCATCGCTTCCGACAATCCCGGCACTTGGCCCGCCCCGGCCGGGATCTCGGCGCTGGAATCCCGGACTTCGTTTTCGATGGGCTGTCGATACCCGCCCAAGTGCTGGGACAGGAACGCTTCGGTGATGGCCAGAAACGCAAGGTTGTTCACCGATCGGGCGAAGCCGTGGCCTTCATCGGGAAACGAGATGTAGGTGACCGGAATGCTTCTGGCCTGCATCGAATTGACAATGTGCCTGATCTCTTCAGCCTTGACTCGTGAATCATGTTGTCCCTGACCGATCAGGAGAGGTTTGACGATCGCATCGGCTCGAGACAGGGGCGAGATTGCATCGAGGAAGGACGCTTCCTCCAGAAGGCCGACACGTTGATTGAACACCGTCTCCAGATGAGAAGGCAGCGATTCCAACAACGTCTTGACGTGAGCCGGACCGGCAATGT
>JAPULD010000090.1 GCA_027295365.1 Planctomycetota bacterium | reverse complement strand
GACCACTGCCCCGAATGCGGCGTCGAGACTTGATTCGCAATTAAATCTTCGCCCATGGGTGCCACGGACCGCGAAGTGAAACGGAGTTGTCCGTGCGATGAGCGTTCGATTGCCCAACGCACGGACGACCCTCTTCGTTCGCGGTCCGTGGCACCCGAATCTATTCCATAGTGGAACGGGCATCCTGCCCGTTCAAGTTTTTTGATGCACGGGCTGGAAGCCCGTGCCACCTTTCTGATCACCACCTATGCCATCTTCGGCCTCTGGTCCCACACGCCCAGCTTCTTCTCCATCGCCACGCCCATGTTCACGATCGTGCCTTCGTCGAAGAGGTTGCCGATCAGGGTGATGCCATGGGGCGATCCGTTCTCCCGGAACCCGCACCGAATCGTCAGCGAGGGATGCCCCGTGTTGTTGGTGATCAGGAGCATGCCTCCCGCGTAGCTGGGGCCCAGCATGAAGTCGACGTTCTCGAACTGCTGGGCCATCGCGTGCATGGCCTGCCTGCGGATGCGCTCGGCCTGCACGATTTCGATGGCGGGTATGAATCGCGCTTCCCGAAAGGACGTGGGCCACGACTGGGCAGTCTGGCGTTTCAGTTCGTCATCGCGATTGTTCAGGGTCAGTTCCTCGAACGCCGCGGCGGCCTCGGCGCTGAGGATGGAAATCATCGAGCCATAGGGAAGCTCGGGCATCTTTATCTTCACCGGCTCGACCCCCAGCGACTTGGCCACCTCCAGGGTATGAATCTCCATCTCGCGCGATTCGCGGAATCGATCGTTGTCCGAGGGCTCGAACCAGTCAGGGTCATACCCCATCCGAAGCCCCTTGATCGATCGCTTGGCATTGAAGTTCAAGGGCATGTCCACCGAACAGGGATCATCGAGGTCGGCGCCGTGGATCGCATCCAACACGAGTATCGTGTCCTCGGATGTCCGGCAGATCGAGCCGATCTTGTCCAACGACCAACACAGGGCCATCGCCCCGGCACGGGAGACTCGCCCGAAGGTCGGTCGAAGCCCGGTGGTGCCGCACCGCATGCAGGGCGAGACGATCGAGCCCAGGGTCTCGGTGCCGATCGCAAATGCCACCAATCCCGCGGCAGTTGCGGCGGCGGAACCCGCGCTCGAGCCGCTCGAACCCTGTTCCGGGTTGAAGGGATTGTTGGTCCGGCCTCCATACCAGTGATCGCCCATGGCCAGGGCCCCGAGCGTGAGTTTCGCCACCAGCACCGCGCCGGCCTCTTCGAGTTTTTTCACGACCGCCGCATCGCCTTCGGCCACGCGCGTCTTGTAGGGACCGGCTCCCCACGTCGTGAGGATGTCGTTCGTGTCGAGCAGATCCTTGCCTCCCCAGGGAATGCCATGCAATGGACCCCGGTACGTTCCGTTCGCGATCTCTCGATCGGCGCGATTCGCCTGCGTCATCGCCAGATCTTCCGTCAAGGTAATCACGCATTCCAGGCCCGGTCCATGCTTCTTCAGTCGATCGAGGTAAATCTTCGTCAATCGCGCCGAGGTGAGTTGCCCCCTCTGGATCCAGCGCGAGAGCGACGTCAGCGGCGCGAACGCGATGTCCTCGTCGTTGTCGGGAACCGAGCCGATCGAATCCCGGGAACGCACGAACGGCTTTTGGATGGCGAAGGTCATTCCCGGGAGCCGACAGTCGAATGTCTGGGCCGGGCCGACGCCATTGGGCAGCACGTGCTCCATGCGACGCTGATAGCCTGACACGTTGCCCTGCACACCTCGCAAGGCAAGCTTCAGTTCCTCTTCGGTGAATTCAACCCCCGCGATCCGTTGCGCCTCGCGCATGGTATCGATCGTGATTTCAGAAACCTCCGATGTTTCCTGAGGAGCCAGGGATATTTCCGGAGCCAGTGGCTCGGGAAATGCATCGGAACGAGGCGTTACGGACAAAGCGGCCAAGGCCCCCGTGGAAAGAATGAACTGCCTTCGGGTCGCATCGTTGTTGAACATTTCGGTCATGGTTGTGCTCCTCGCCTTCCCGGGCTCGTGACACTCAAGCGGCTACTGGCTTTCAAGACTTCATGGTTCTCGTTCCAGGCCATCGACAGCAAGAGTACTTGGCCACGTGTCGTCCTGCAATCATTCTCGGACTCCAACGCCCCATCGGTAGGACTTCTCGATTATGAGTCTCACCGCTTGTCAAGACAGGAAACCTGGAACCAATGTGCCGGCCAGCCAAGACTTGTTTCCGCCTCGAAACTGGCCTGCGCTCCGGTGAATAGGACACTTTGAATGAATGGATACGATGACTCCCAATTACACCTTCAGGCGATCATTGGTCTTGCTTGGCCTTCTGCTCTGCCTCGGAGGATGCACGCATTCGAGGCAGGTTCGCTTTCGCGATCACCTGAGCGCCGTCGTCGAGCCCTCGAAGGCGAGTTTCGATTCGAATCCATATGATCGCTCGATCTCGAAGACCCCCTGATCATTCTTGATCCCAATCAAGGCATATGAAAAAAGCCGCGACTCTTGCGAGTCGCGGCCTGTTCTTATGGTTGTGTCGGAGCCTCAGCGGATCGAAGCGTGCTTGTCGTTCGAATCAAAGTCCGCAAGCGCCCTGGCCTGGAGAAGCAGGAGCGCCGCCTCGAGCTGAGGATCAAGCCCCTTGGTCAGCATGTCGCTGATGTCGGGACGTTCATCGGAATTCGGATTGGGGACGCCCTGCTCGTCCTCGGGAATGATGTCAGCCTTCTAGCGCAGGTAATACGTATCCTCAATCTGCTTGGGTGTCATTTTCACCAGAATGTCCGGATCGACACCCCACATCTTCTGATTTGGGCGTTTGTGTACGAGGCGACCCTTCACCTCACCCTTCCGGCGGTTCGGGGGCAGTCGATAATACTGCGTGGTCAATTTCATCTGGGCGTTGCGATCGGTGACGTGGATCGTCTGGACGCTGCCCTTGCCATAGCTTCGCTCTCCGACAATGACGGCCGCACCATGAGCCTGCAGACAGCCAGCCACGATCTCACTGGCGCTGGCCGAGCCTTTGTTGATGAGCACGACCGTGGGAAGTCCGGCGAGTTTGGCCCGATGCTTGCTGGCCTGCTGGGGCGGGAACGTGTTCTTTCCATTCTTGTCCTCGGCGGACACGATCGTGCCCTGCTCCACAAAGAGGTTGCTGATCTGCACCGCCGAAATGAGGAGCCCGCCCGGGTTGTAGCGCAAGTCGAAGATCAACCCGTTGGCCCCGCCGGCCTGATCG
>JAPULD010000009.1 GCA_027295365.1 Planctomycetota bacterium | reverse complement strand
CGTCGCCTTTGGACGCAAGGAAATCGAGCTGGCCGAGCACGAGATGCCGGGCCTGATGTCCATCCGGGCCAAGTACAAGACCGAACAACCCTTGGCCGGGACGAAGATCATGGGCTCGCTGCACATGACGATCCAGACCGCCGTGCTCATCGAGACGCTGATCGATCTGGGTGCCGAAGTCCGCTGGGTCAGTTGCAACATCTTCTCGACGCAGGATCACGCGGCGGCCGCGGTCGCCATCGGCCCAAACGGCACCCCTGACAATCCCCAGGGCGTTCCCGTCTTCGCGTGGAAAGGCGAATCGCTTCCCGAATACTGGTGGTGCACATTCCAGGCCCTCAACTGGCCCGGTGGTGAAGGCCCCAACCTGATCCTCGACGATGGTGGCGACGCCACGTTGCTGGTCCATCGAGGTCTCGCCTGCAACAAGGCTGGCGAAGTCCCCGATCCCTCGACCGCCGACTCCGAAGAATTCAACGTCGTCCTGCAGATCCTCACCGACCTGCAGAACATCGATGGCAACTTCTGGGCCCCCATCGCAGAACGCCTCAATGGCGTTTCCGAAGAGACCACGACGGGTGTCCACCGTCTCTACCAGATGCAGGAATCTGGCGAACTGCTTTTCCCGGCCATCGACGTCAACAACTCAGTCACCAAGAGCAAGTTCGACAACGTGTACGGCTGCCGCCATTCGCTCGTCGATGGCATCATGAGGGCCACCGACGTGATGCTCTCTGGCAAGGTCGCCCTCATCTGCGGCTATGGCGACGTCGGCAAAGGTTGTGCCCAGAGCCTCGCGGGCCAGAAGTGCCGCGTCATGGTCACCGAGGTCGATCCCATCTGCGCCTTGCAGGCGTGCATGGATGGATACGAAGTGGTCAGGCTCGAAGACGTGGTCGGCAAGATCGACATCTTCGTCACCTGCACCGGCAATTTCAATATTATTACTGCCGAGAACATGTCCAGGATGAAGCACAACGCCATCGTGGGCAACATCGGGCACTTCGATAACGAAATCGAAATGGCTGGTTTGGAGAAGATCGAGGGTGTTGAGAGAATCAACATCAAGCCTCAGGTTGATGAATGGAAATTCAAGAACTCCCCAGGCGTCGAGGACCACTCGATCATCGTCCTGGCCGAAGGTCGCCTGCTGAACCTGGGTTGCGCCACGGGCCACCCCAGCTTCGTGATGTCCAACAGCTTCTCCAACCAGGTGCTGGCCCAGATCGAACTCCACGCCAAGCACGATACCTACGAGAACAAGGTCTACACCCTGCCCAAGAAGCTCGATGAGGAAGTCGCAAGACTCCACCTCGACAAGCTGGGGGCGAAGCTGACGGAACTGACGAAGGTGCAAGCGGATTACATCAACGTTCCCGTGGAAGGGCCTTACAAGCCTGAGCATTATCGTTATTGAGCAAGCGCAGCAAGATCCGAAAGCTTCTTACTCCAATTGCAGTGTTTGGCTAGGTTTTCTGCGTGAAGAAGAAGACTACGTCTTTGGTGATTTTGGGAGCATTCGCCATCCTTATCTCACCGGTATCAACGTTCAACGCATCGGCCAGTTGGTTTCGCTTTGGCTCGATCCAGGACTGACCGGACCGATTGGTTTGATGCTGGTAGAAGACGAAGACATCGCCAATCTTCATGTCGTTCCATATCGCTCCGGCTTCGTTGTTTAGGACGTGATCGAGGCTCGGTCTGGTGGATTCCAGACCAGTGTCGGGATCGAGAAATACGATACATCGCTCTTGCGAGAATATCGGCAGCGCTGTGAGGACTTCTTGCAGATATGTTGGTCTGTCCTTGAAAACTAAATCAAAAACTGTCACCCGAACCTCGGAATCAATACGTTCGATGGTGCGCAGATTACGAAAATGGGCGATGACTTCCTCGGGGATTTCATGCGATTCATCGTCAATGATGAGCTGGTCGAAGGAACTGGGGCGGTAATATGCCAACTGTAAAATTCGCGGCGCATCGTAGCTCTCGGCGAGGCGAAATAATACGCCCCACTTTATGAGGTCCCGATTATCGGCATACCAACAGTCTTGCACAGTTCACCTCTTTGATTCAAATGGTTCGTCCGGAACCGCGACCAAGGAGAGCGACGTAATTAGGCAGAGTTTTATTTTAGCTCGACGCCGTCATCGCTTACGCCGTAGCGGAAACAGCTGCTTCAGCTTTCTTCGGATTTGCACCTCTTTCGTACACACCGGACAGCGCCTCCGCCATTTTTGTTGAGCTGATCTGACCTTATTCTTCGCAGGATTAAAGAGATCGATTGCAAGACATTCAGCCATTGGTAATTTTCGTTTCCCGCTAACAACATACATATCAATGCGCGTCACCGAGCGAAACCAATACTTTTCAAAATGGGCTTGCGGCCGTCGTCCACCCGAACCGGTTCTCCCTACGTATAGGCATTTTCGCTTTGCCCAGAATACGTAGACGCAGTTTCGACCGTAGATAATTTTGTCGTACCAGCTTCGAAATGATTGCTTCTTGGCATCTACACCCCAGCCTTTGCCGCGTTTTGGGTGCCATTGACGCTTCTCTAAGACAGCCTGATCGAAAGTCGCGCGACCGTGCGCGCGCAGTTCGGAATCTCGCGCGATCTCAACAAGTCGCTCAATCCTTGTTTCTAGACGCCATCGGTCAATTTTCGGTAAAGGACCTCTTGATTTTTTGCCTGCTTCGCGCCGAAGCCTCTGCGTGTACAGACGAAACAAGGGGTCTAATCCTGCTTCAAATGACTTGGAATGATTCATGCTGTATTCGTTCCTACCAGTATGCACGTCGGGGAAAGAAAAGGAGTCGGGAAGCTCTGATACCCATCCCTAAATACCGCAGGTATATGGCTCGCCCCTCGGCTTCACCCACACCCACCCAGATCGCCCAGGCATGAGGAGTATACCGGGAACAAATGGGGACAGGCACAACTTTCAAAGTAGCCGAATTACCGCTTGCCCAATCTCCGTCCCCGGCACCTCCGAACTGACGATCTTTAGCCCTATGAAAAGACCCGGAATGCCCAGCAGCGTCACCGGGTGGAGTCGCCGGTTGGTCACCACATCGTGGATCACCAGGGCCAGGGGGAGGGCCAGCATCAGGCCATAGGAGAAGACCAGCGTGTTCAGCTCCATTCCGGGCCACACGTCGATCACCGGCAGCACCCTCATCCGCGAGAGGTCCGGGCCCATGAGGCTGATCGAGCCCTTCCCGATGCACATCCTCGAGCACCGCCTCCAGGGCAGGCAGGTTCCCATGAATGTCATACAGCGCGGCGACTTTCATCGCATTATTCTATTCGTTCGATCTACAGACGATGCATTTTCGAACTCTGGGGCTCAAATTTGAACTTATCTACAAATGAATACAAGAATCACCTTAGAGAACTTCATTAAAATAGCAGACGGCGAAATCAACAAGTTCTCGCATTGGAAGCAGAATGCAATCCGCTTCACCGATTGCTCCGAGCCTCGGGTTCGCCTTTTCCAGATACTTCTGTCCGATAAGGGGAAAATGGGTGTCGTTGTCGTCGGCAACATTCGGCACTTCCTGCCAGATACGATTGCAATTGTCCAATACCGGAAATCGTACCTTGGTTACTCTTCTTTTGTCCACCAGTGACTCCGCAAAATGCATTGCGGTACAACGATTGAAACCAACTCCGATCAACAAGATCCAACTGTCCAGATCGTAAAGCTTCCCAAATGGACCGCCACGCCCCTCGGAAAAAGCAAGCGGATGCGTTTGCGTGATTTGTTCGGCCAGTGCCCCTCGCGCGCAGACCGATTCCAGCGGGTGATTGCTCCGTTGAGTTCCAGGCCATGTGCGGAATGTTTCAGGAATGGCCCCCAGCGATGTCGGCGTGATCAGTGGATCGAAGATGGGTAGATGTTCACGCGCCGTTTCCAACCAGGCCTTCGGTACTTGCGGCATAGTCCAATCAGCCGGATCGGCGCAATGGGGTGTCGCCGCGGGCATAATCAAAGTGCCATTCTCTCCAATCACATTCAGGAGTGCTTGCACGAGGGTCGAAGGACCGCCGAGAACCCACCCGATCGAGCGGAGTGACGAGTGAACCATCAACGTGGCATTGGGTTTGATCCCGATTTTCAGAATATCCTCTCGAAGACTCAATTCCGTCTTGGGCGATCCATCTATCGTCTTCATCTTCATCCTTCAAATCATTCGAACCCGGAAAACCAGTACTGTGTTCAAATGTGGATTGTGGTTGGCAGGGAGACCACGACGTGAACTTCCTAATTCAATCATCACATCGTATGCAGCCAATCATTTAGGTACTTTACACCTGGTGCATCTGGATCAGGTTGCCGCAGGTGTCCTTGAATGCCGCGATGACGGTAGGCCCCGCTTCGGTGGGTGGCGTCGTGAAAACCACCCCCAGACTCACGAGGCGATCGTGTTCGGCCTTCGTGTCGGCGACCTCGAACGTCGTCGCGGGAATCCCCGCTTCGCGCAACGCCTGCTGAAAAATCTGCGCCGGCAGAAAACTGTTGGGCTCCAGCAGCAGTTCCACACCGTCTGGTGAATCGGATGACACCACGGTCAGCCACCTTGCCTCCCCCATGGGAATGTCCTGCTTGAGCACGAAGCCCAGCACGTCGGTGTAAAAGGCAAGGGCCTTGCTCTGGTCGTCCACGAACACGCTGGCATGGGAGATTTTCATGGAGAGGTCTCGGACTTTGTTTTCTTCATTTACCAAGACGAAGTCGGGACAGGCAAGACAGAATACAGGCATCAAACCATTCGCGGCTACCCGGCCCAGCGCACGAACGCACTCCACGCGCCGCTGTTCGTCAACGCCGCACTGGTGGCGGGTGCGAGCACGAGAAAGCACAGCACGCCCCAGATCGTCGCCCAATGTAGTCGCTTGCGGCTCAGAAGGTCGTGGATCACGACGGACAGAATCATCGACAGAGTGGCCATCACGGCGAAGCCGATTTCCGGAGGCCCGAGGGCGTCGGGAAGGAACGGATCGAGAAACTCGTTGATCGGCTGAGGTCTCACCATCCGGTCCAGGGCCGGAGCCAGGATGCTAACGGACGCCAGCAACATGAGTCGCTTGTGCGCTGCGGGCCGACGCCTCAGCAAAACGCCGGACAAGACGCACAACGAAAATCCAATCAACGTGACGAGGTTGCCGAACGCCCGGTTCGGTTCCTCTTCAATCGTCGGGAAATCCCGGCGCACCAGGACCCAGACGCTGATGGCGACGACGCCCAAGGCCAGGACCACGCCAAACATGCCCAGTCGTTGATGGACGCTCACGCGATTTTTCGCGATCAGGCACGTCTGCGTGAAGAGGAGGGCAAACCAGGCCGTGAGCAGGAAACCGTGCACGTAGAGATAGCCCGGCATTTCCGGGACGTCGAAAAACGCCCTGAGAAAAAACGTTCGTGCGAATCCCGCAAAAACAAAGAGAAGCAGCAGCGCCGTCATGATGGCGAAAAACCGGCTGCGTCGAGCGGGTTTGGATTGGTCTTGCTGCACACACACCCCAATTCTTCACGGGTAATCGATTCGGCTTGTGTCGTGGTTGCTGAACGCCCTAGAACTCTACCACATCGACAAGCATGAATACAAACCGGGCTTCGGGGTCAACGAGGATCAAGGGGAGGATGGGCTCGCATGAATCCGTCGTACCTACCCTTCTTCTTCAAGGGAGTCGGCAATCATGCCAAGACAAACCATCCCCCTATTTCTCTCCCCGCTTCACCGCCATGCCCAGCATTACCGAATGGGGCAACACGTATTGACCATTCTGCTCAAATGACTTGAGATTCTCCTTCGTGCTCGCCTCGATCCTTCCTTGAAGGTCCTGAGGCATCGACGCGATGTTGGCCCAGGCCGCAAATCCCTGCATGACATGGTCGAACGTCTCGCACGTCCAGTTGATCTCATGTTTATTCAATATAAGTTCCATGAGTCCCGCTTCGGAAAGCATGGGTGCGAAAACATCACGCTCAGTCACGCCATGAAGAGGCCCCATCAGCGCAGGCCTGATCTCGTCGTGGGTTTCCAGGGCCATCACGAATGCACTAGTGCTGGTTTGCTCTTCCACCGGTCCCCATTGGGCAAACACAAAACGTCCATTAGGCTTCAAGACACGACTGACTTCCTTGAACACCTTCTCAGGATGTTCCAGGTGATGCACCACGTAATTGGCGATGACGACATCAAAGGTCTCGTCATCGAACGGCAGATTCCCCGCATCCGCTTCCACAAAGGTGAGGTCGGGATATCGATCCTGAGCCACCGCCACCATCTGCGCGGAAAAATCGATCCCGGTGACGATTGCCCCCATCTCGGCGAATCGCTGGGAGACGTGCCCGGGTCCGGCCCCAATCTCAAGTACGTTTTTGTTCGCGGCTTGAATCCCTGCGCCATTCAGTCCTGACGCCTCGATGAGCAAAGGCACCGATTCTCCCGTCAGATAGGCGAACGTATCCAGATAATTCTCGGCACAACGGTTCCAGGTTTCGCGTTCCCGGGCGCTGAGTGAAGTTGTCTCTGACATGCGGCAATCCTTGTCGTTCAAGGCAATAAAAGATAGTCGAATCATTAAGGGGAAGGCACAAAGAATCGACAGTATCGTACCAGTCCCGTTATTCCACCCTCAATCCGGATCTTCAGGCGTCGTCATGGGGTCGGGCATCACGTCGGCGTACACCAGCCGATGATCCGAGTGCTGCGACGGATCGACGCGGTAACGCTGAAATTCCCACGCCCGGGGAATCAGGATCCAATCAATGACGCGGCGGGGATCCATCGAGTGAAACGTCAGGTCCATCTCCAGGAGCGGACCTTCGGATGGCGACCTTTGAAAGAGCCCGGATTCATCGAACGTCATGATGGCGTTGTTGCCGTTCGGGGTCTGGTTCGATTCGGGATAGCCAGGAGGCGTCGAGTTCAAGTCACCCACTACGAGTGTCGGCCATGGGCTCGTCTCGGCGATCTCGATCAGCTTTCTGGCAGCTTCGACGCGCAACGCCTCGCTGCGATGCGACAGGTGGGCTCCGACAAGTCGGATCGTCTCGTCGCCAAATTGGATGTCACCGACGACGTTGCGCTTCTTGCCGATCAGGAGCGTCTCCCATCGGGAGTAGCCGGGGGCGTCGACAATCCGTGCATTCGTGATCGGATGTTTCGAGAGGATCGCGTTGCCAAACCGCCACGTCCAGAAGGCCACGCGCAGGTCGAAGCTTCGCTGCTCGAATCGGTGGGGATAGCCCGCTTTCTGGGCCAGGTACGCCGCCTGGTTGACCGAGTGACTCCAACTCGAATCGAAGTCGACCTCGTTCAGCACCACGACGTCGGCGTTGATTTTGAGAAGCAACTCGGCGATCCGGTCGAGCCTCTCCAATCGCTCTGCTTGATCGCCCCCCTCCCAGTTGGACTCCGCCAGTCCCCGGCCATGGGCGATGTTGTAGGAGGCGATGCGAAGAGGCGTTCCCGGCGCGTTATCGTTTAGCCCCAAGGCATCCGATGTGGCCACCACTCTCAAGACGCGCCACGGGCTCGCCAGACGGCTGAAGAGCGAAGGCCCGATCAACGCCGCCATCGCCAGTAGAATGGCGACAAGCCAGCATCGCTTTGACCCAAGGCGGATCTTCATGATCCCACACGCTTGCAAATAGACCCAATATCGTGTTGCTCCATATCCAAGGTTTATCTCTGTTATCTATTATTTAGTTTGCACTCGCTTAGCTGGTCCTTTTTTCTTATTTATTCTTTTTGCTATTCGCCTGACTCTTGTCGCTTTCTTTTCAAAGACACAATGCAGTATTTCTTCTACAATTTCATAAGCATCCAATACATCATCAATTGACACTCTCTTGCCTCCGTGACTACCAGCATTACCTAGCCATTTTGCCGCTATAAATAAATCCTGCAAATGCTTGTATCTATCCGGCAGTAATTCAATCCGTCTATGCAAAGCTAAATATCGACGCTTCTTGCCTTTCAATTCAAAGCGTTTTATTTTGAAGTGAGAAAGCATCGCTTCGAGCGCAGCCCGAACATGGTTTGCCGCTGCATCCGCGTCACTGAAGAACAACGAAAATGACGAATCGATTTCCTCTCGTATTTTATTTGGTGTATCAGCGGGGCATAAGAACATTTTTAAATGTGGCACAAAATATTTTGGCAAATAATATTCTACATGTCTCTCATGAGGCATTTCATTGTGATCATATTCAAATTCACACTCTATCGAACCTTCGCCTGTACTTGAAACGATTTCTCTACAGGATGGATCTGTACACTCCAATATACAAACATAAATGTAATCAATCCAATCTGGATCCCACGCCTCATGATTGTGCGCATTCTTGGATTCTTGAGTTTCTTCGCAATGAAACGTGCCTTTTTTGATTTTCAAGACGCTGTTCATGCACATTGGACATATCCATCTAATTTGGCCGTTTTTTGTAAATGGTAACTTGTAAATTTTTCTATCCATGAGTATCCCCATTCTACAATTGTTCTTCAAAAACAAGAGTCACTGATTGCAACTTCAACTATCACAATTTCCAATAGAATTATAAATTGAAACAATACCAAGAATCAAATAGGATGCCTACCCCCCCGTCGCCTGCATCTTCATCATCACCGTCGCGGCAAGCCAACCCAGGAAATTTCCGAGAGCAGTGCCCAGCGAACCGACGAGAATGGCGGGCAAGACCAGATCGCCCCGGCCAAGGCTTCGCGCGATGGCCAGGGCGCTGGTGCCGCCCCCGATGTTCGCCTGCGAAGCCACCGCGATGATGTCGCGATCAACCTTGAACAACGCCCCCGCGACGAAGGTGATCAGGCCATGAATCGCGACCACCAGCACTACGAACACGAACAACCTCGCCCCGACATCAAGATTTCCAAGAGCCTCGATGTCGCACCATGCCCCGATGACGGCCAGGAACAAATACACCGCGAACATCCCCAGCGTTCGCGTTCCTTTCAGCTTGCTCGCCACGGGAGTCTGGGCCAGCACCAAAGCGATGATGGTCAGGTACAGCATGGAGGGAACGACCATGCCCCGAGCTTTGCCAATGTCGGCAATCCAGTCCGAGAGCGCGACCGCCCCTGCCCCCAACGCAATGAGCAAGGCCAGATCCAGCGGATGGATCGAATCGGTATCCTGCTCGACCCCGGTCAAGGCCTGAGCCGGTTCGAGGTTGGCACCGAGGGGTTGATGCCTTCCCTTGAGAAAACCGAGACCCCGGGGTATCGCGATACACATCACCATCCAGATGGCGGTCAGGACGTTGTCGGAAACGATCGCCCCGGTAAAGAGAGCCCCCGTATCGCTGACATCGTACGCCGCGGCCATCGCGTTGAAGTTGATCGACCCGCCCGTGTAGGTGCCGGTGAACATCGCGGCCAGTCCGACATGGCTGCCATCGGGAAAATGAGTGGCCCCCTTGACCACGAACATGGCGATCATCACGCCCATGAACGTGCCGAATGAGCCAATGAGAAACATTGAGATCATCGGCGCCCCGGCCTTGAGCAATTCGCGCAGGTTGACCTGAAGCAACAACCAGAACACCGCCAGACTCACGACTTCCCCCGACAGCAAGCTGTAAATCGGGGTGCTGGATTCGGTGGGAATCACTTTCAGGTTGGCCGCGATCGCGGTCACGATGATGACCAGCAGGGCCGTGCCAAAGTGTTTGAGGAATGAATGGCGGCACAGCCATTCGGTGATGGCAATGTTGACGCACAAGACTCCCAGAATCAACAGAGGGTTGGTCAACAACGTTTCTTCAAACATGCCGCATCACTCCAGGGGGCGTTCCATCGGTGGCCCACCATAGTCGGAAAAGCCCCTGGCCCTTCGGATTGAGGTCATGTCGGACAATTTTTCCGGGTGGGAATACTTTAGAGTTGCCTGAAGAAATACTTCTGAGCTTCACAAAGCAGGGCCTGATCGGCTTGCAGATGGGCGTATTTCATTCAATGATCTCCCCGCCATGAGCGAAACAACCATCCCCAAGGAACGGTCCCATCGATTCGAAGCCGCCGACGCCAATGAGGCGGTGGAGGGTTTGAAAGGCCTGCAGCGAGAGCTGGGCCCCAAGGCGGGGGTTGTATTCGAGACGTTTGGACGAGCGGTGGCGATCATCGGTACGTGCCTGGACACTTCGCTGTACAACCGGGTCATCGGATTCGATGCGGAATTGATTGATCAACTTGACGAGGTGATCGCGTTTTATCGAGCTCATGAGTTGCCCACACGATTCGACCTGATTCCGGAACTGGGTTCAACGGATCTTACGAACGCCTTGCGCTCTCGAGGTTTCAAGAAGAGCACGAAACCCATCTTTTCCAACCAGATGGTTTACTGCAAACCAAGACAAGACATTCCCGAACCGGGCGAAGGTGTGACAATACGAGAGGTCGACGTCAATGATGCGGCTTTGCTGGGGAGGGTCCATGCCGAGGGTCTGACGTATCCATCCCCGATCCGTGAATACCTGGGGTTGCAATTGAAAGAACGCATCGGGCAGCCTGATGCGTATGGCTTTCTCGCGCTGGTCGATGGCGAGCCGGCCGCGTCCGGGCTCCTCTCGGTTGTCGATGGTATGGGATACCTGGGGCACGCCTCCACGAAACCCGAATTTCGAGGACGCGGCGCACAGACGGCCTTGATCAATGCAAGACAACGCAAGGCCTGTGCATTGGGATGCGATCACGTCGTGACGTTCTCGCTCCCCGGATCGGCCAGCCAGCGCAACGTGCAACGATGCGGCTTCATCATCGCCCATGAACTGGACATCTGGATGGACATCGAGGTCGAACGCGAGTAGCGGGTTGCATTGATCGAAATGTGACCAGTCCTCGAGCATCAAGCCCTCTGCTCACCTCCTTTAGGCCCGTGGCGGTTGGATCGCGATTGCCCAAAGGTCGGTCTGTATGGTCTGGAGGATCTGTCATATCCCCAGAAGGCTCCATCGATCCTGATCTGGTCCCCCGACTCGGTCGATGTTAATCGCGGCTATCGGAGTTGCCGAGCCAGAGATCGATCCCTCAACCGCCAGGAAGCCGACCATGCGTACCGCTCTTCGCTCATTGCTTATCGTGACATTCATCGCGACCATGATCGCCTTGCCTGGCTGCAGCCAGAACAAGACTTCCAACTTCGCAAGTACTTCTTCGAGCAACGCTCAGGTCGTATCCCAGACTGATGAAGGGATCACGTACCATTATTACCCGAGCGTCGAAGTGTATTTCGACCCGAACCGTGATGTGTATTTCTGGCATGCCTCGGCGTATTGGGGCGTGGGCAAACGATTGCCCAGCACCTACAAGCTGAGTGAGTCGGATCGCAAGATGGTCACGCTGGACACGAAGATGCCTTATCGGCGTCATCAGGAAGTCATGGCCCGGTATCCGAAACCCCAGCTTGATTCAATCTTCGCGACCGCTCCCACCGATCAAGAATGAGACCTCGCGACAACCCCGACCTTCAAGCCGCCCGATCGGGGCGGTTTTTTTTCGCGCGGCGCTCATCCCGGATCGCCTTGTCATCGAAGGGATCGAACGATCTATCGGACACGCCGGAACGACTTCCTTCAAATGGAAACGCCCCCCCGGATTGCTCACTTCGCCCGGTTTCAACGCCGATAGGAATGGTGGCCGCGCGAAGGGCGCGGGTCGTTTGAGTTGAATTCCACGACGATGAGGAGAAGATCATGTCGCGCACAATGAAATCGATCGCCGGCGTCACGTTGCTGGCCAGTGTGGCCCTCGGAATGAGCGGCTGCGAAAGTGAATCCAAGGTGAATCAGGTCTCGTGGCAGAGCAATGGCATGCCTTATTACAATGCCGCCGGAGCCCACACCTGGCATTACAAGTTCGTTCACTTCCCCGAATCAGACGTTTACTATGAGCCGCATACGAAGACCTACTTCTGGAAGTACAACGGCCTCTGGAACGAAGGATCCGAGCTCCCCAGCTGGGTCTACCTGCAGGGTGAATCGTGGGTCGTGGTCAATTCCGAGACCGAAATCCCCTATCCCCAGAACGAGATCATCGCCTTTGCCGACTGATCGAACTTCGATCGGATGTCATCGAAACACACAACGCCTCCCGCGAAAGGACTCGCTCGAGGCGTTGTTTTTTAAGACCTGAGCGATGATTCAAGCACTTCCTGGAATTTCGATTCGCAGCGAAGAAACGCTTCCACGATCTCGGGATCGAAATGCCCCCCCGCTTCGTCGGTGATGTATTGCTTCGCATGATCATGTGGCAAGGCATCCTTGTAGACCCGCTGCGTGGTCAGGGCGTCGTAGACGTCGGCCAAGGCCACGATCCGGGCCGAGAGCGGAATGATGTCGCCCACATGCCCGAAGGGGTAGCCTTTCCCATCCCACCGTTCATGGTGGGCGACGCAGATCTCGCACGCCGTGACGAGGAACTGGTCATCACCCCAGCGCCGCTTGACCGCGAAGATGGTGTCGAATCCGATCAGGGGGTGCTTCTTGATGAAGGCTCGCTCCTCATCGGTGAGCTTATCAGGGCTGAGCAGAATTCGATCGGGCACGCCCACCTTGCCAATGTCATGCAACGCCGACGTCGACTCGATCGTCGTCACGAATTCCTCATCCACTTCGGGATGGGTCTGGATGAGTTCATCCCCGAGCAATCGTACATACGCCTGGATGCGTTCAAGATGCAGACCCGTTTCCCCATCGCGAGACTCGGCCAGCATTGCCAAACCGAAAATCACCGCATCACGAGATTTGACCAACGCCCGGCTCCGGGTCGCCACCTGGCGCTCGAGATTGACATTTTCTCCCGCCAGGCGATTTTCATATCGCTGCACGATGAACGTGGTCAGGATGGTCGAGCTCGCAACGATGACGAGCAGCATGGCAATGATGGTCCACCGAATGTACGCGTCGAAACGAAGGACGATGTTGGCCACATCACCCCGGTGGGGCAACGCCACGAGTGAAATCCCCAGGGGCGTGAGCATGCGGACCGCGATGGGGCCATCGGAAGAGGAAGAGTCGCCCGGATTAGTTGCGTTGTCCTGAGGGGCTCCATTGCCGGGGGATGCCCCATTTTCGGGGGGTGATTCACCGCCATATTTCGACAAGGCCTCTTTGGTCAAAAAATAAAGCCCCAACTCCCTGGGTTGCGCAAGTACGAGCCCGTCACTCTGGCGAATAATGACCAACGCAGCGCCGTAGGGCCTTCCCATACGATCGATCAATTGTTGCAAATCGGCCCGGTCATCGGATCCATCCCTCAGATCAATGGGCCCCAGGTCATTGATGAGATCCGCCATCTGCCTCGTGTGCCGCATAGTGGCGACATTGAGTCGTTGCTCAACGATGTCTTCCGTGGCCAGCTTCAGCCAGCCAGCCAGCCAAAGCGAGCAGGGCAAGAGCACGGCGAGTTGTCCCGCCGCGATCAGCACCACCAGCAACCATCGCTTGCGAATCTGCCATGACACGGGTTTCATCAGTCCTTGAGCCCTCCCGCTCCCCAATGAGGGTAGGCGATCATGACTCGCCTGTCGCTGAGTACATCTCGACCGCTGATTGCTGAGAGGCCTCAGGCCGCCTACTCTTGTGCGCAGCATGAGCGATTTCATCGGTCACGAATGTGGATTGGCGCTGGTCAGGCTGCGAAAGCCCCTGACCTACTACCGGGATCGTTACGACGATCCCGCGTGGGGTCTGCGCCGACTCTTCCTGCTCATGGAAAAGCAACACAATCGGGGTCAGGACGGGGCCGGCGTCGCCACCGTCAAGTTCGACATGCCCCCCGGCGAGCCCTACATCAAGCGCATCAGGTCCGACAAGCACAACGCCATCGAGCGTCTTTTCGACATCACGATGCCCCACGAGCGTCGGCTGTTCAGTCCTAAACTCCGTGACGTCGAGGACTTGGACCTCAAGCTCAAGTTTGAATTCCTGGGCAACGTCTACCTTGGGCACTTGCGATATGGCACGCATTCCGGCAACGCCCTGTCCAATTGCCATCCCCTGCTTCGCAAACACAACATCGCCTGTCGGAACCTCGCCATCGCGGGGAACTTCAACATGACCAACGCCTCGGAGCTGTTTGATCAGCTCATCGAGGATGGACTCAATCCGGTAGGCGACTCGGACACCCAGGTCATCCTGGAACGGCTTGGTTTCAGCCTGGACGAGGAACATCGGCACCTCAAGTCGACCATGGGCCCGGGTTCACTCAGGAATCTCAAGGGTCGTGAACTGGCGAAGAGCATTTCCGACGATTTGAACCCCATCCGGGTCCTGCGCAATGCGTCGGATCAATGGGATGGCGGCTACGTCTTCGCCAGCATGCTGGGCAATGGTGATTGCTACATCTGTCGAGACCCGGCTGGCATTCGCCCCGCGTTTTTCCATATCGACGACGAGGTCGTGGCTTTCGCTTCGGAAAGGGCGGCCCTGGTCAATGTCTTCAACGTCGATCCCGAAAAGGTAGAGCCAATCAAACCGGGTCATGCCCTGGTCGTCAAGCGAGACGGTCACATCGAGCATGAGCCTTTCACCGAGCCCATGCCCCTGAGGCAATGCACCTTCGAACGCATCTATTTCAGTCGCGGCAACGATCCATCGATCTACCAGGAACGAAAGAACCTGGGGCGATTCCTCGCTCCCCGTGTCCTGAAAATGATCGACAATGACATTGAAAATGCGATTTTCAGCTATATCACCAACACCGCGGAGACCGCGTACGTGGGGTTGCTGGAGGGCATCGAGCAACACACTCGACAACTGCAGATGGAAGAGCTCTGGACGAAAATCCAGGATGAATCCGTGACCCGCGATGATCTGACGCAGCTCATGAATGGTCGCGTCAGGGCTGAGAAGATCGCCCACAAGGACCAGAGACTGCGTACGTTCATCACCCATGACTCGGCGCGTCGAAATCTGGTCGCTCATATCTATGACATCACCCGGGGGGTGGTGAAGCCAACCGACACGCTGGTCGTGCTCGACGACTCGATCGTGCGTGGCACGACTTTGCGCGAATCGATCATCACCATTCTCAGCCGACTCAATCCCAAGCGTATCGTGGTGGCCAGTTCAGCCCCTCCCATCATGTACCCCGATTGTTATGGCATCGACATGAGCCAACTCGGGCGATTCATCGCGTTCGAGGCGGCGATCGCCCTCCTTGAAGAGCGTGGCGAGTCGGATGTGCTGGACGAGGTCGAACAGAAGTGTCTCGCCCAGATCAACCTGCCCAACGACAAGTTGACCAATCAGGTGGCGGCCATCTACGACCGCTTCACGCTCGAAGAACTCTCCGCGAAGATCGCGCAACTCGTGCGTCCCCCCAATATCACGTGGACGGGGCAGATCGACGTGATCTACCAAACCGTCGATGACTTGCGACTTTCGATGCCTGACTTCACCGGGGATTGGTACTTCACGGGGAACTATCCCACCCCAGGCGGGAATCGCGTGCTGAACACCTCGTTCCTCAACTGGCGCCAGCGATCTGACGTCAGGGCCTATTGAGCCGATTCGTGAGCTCGACGAGGAATCCTTGATATTCCGGTAACTCCATCTTCATTCGCTTCGCAGAGGGTCCGATACCTCCAAAGTCACGAGACTCCCGATTCGGGACTCCCATCGCGTGGTCAATGGAGATCGATCCATGAAATTCTGGCTTCACAGACTCAGGCACTGGTGGAATCGCCCTCGGGGCCAGTCCCAGACCATCGAATTGAAGCCACTAGCCACGGGACGCCCCTCGGGTCCGGGTCATTGGATCCCGGTTGCCCTGAAGCGAGCCATGGAACAGGGGCAATGGGAACGAGCATCGAATCTGGTGGATGAGACCGATCATCTTGTGAGGACATGGCCTCTTGTCGCAGAGCAGGTGGCGAGATTCCACCTGGCCTTGGGAAGGCCCGATGTGGCTCTTAAGACGATCGACGAGGCGATATTCCGGACCTCGGAACTGCGTCTGTTGCAGAACGTATGCCGAGCCCTCGAAGGCCATACGGTTGAGGCCATGGCTGATCTTGATCGCTGGAGTGATCATCCTTCGTTTCCGGTGGTCGCTTCCACGCTGCTGGCCCTGCTGAAAATCGAGCACGACGAAATCGATGACGCCTGGAGCCTGCTGGATGCAAACCTCAAGAATCATGAGGATCCCATGAGCCTTGCCTGCCTCTTCGTCCTGTGCAAGGAACGAGGCATGACTGAGTGTGCCTCCAAGCTGGCCCGGCGACTTCAATCCACCTTTGGCCCCGGTCGGAGTC
>JAPULD010000089.1 GCA_027295365.1 Planctomycetota bacterium | reverse complement strand
GGTACCCGCACCGTTGAGCGAGCGACGGCATGTCCACCCGGCCCGAGGAATTGCGGCCACTGGGGCGTTTCATCCTGGACCTGGCAGGGGCCCGCGATGGCCGTCGTCTGGAGTGCAAGGAGCGAGACGTATATCGTCGCGGAGAAGAATGTCAGATTTGAATTGGGCATGATGAGAGCATATCACTCTGGCTGCCGTTTGCACCGAGCGATGCAGACGGGTCAACATCGATTCTGATTACGTTCTTGAACGACTCAAGATTGAAGCTGAGGCGGGCGGTGTAACCCCACCGATGAACCTTCTCGGGACTTGTTCCACCCATACTGACAATACCGCGCACGCCACACGTTGTTACGGACACGCCCCCCACGCGGCGAGGAGGACGAGCAGGTCTTCGACGTCGACCACGCCATCGGGGACGCCACCCGGGCCGGTGATGTCGGCAGGGCAGATGGGCAGGCATTCATCGGGTACGCCATCGAAATTCAGATCGAGGCTGAAGCCGGAGGCGATGTCACATTCATCGGGAATGTAGTTGCAATTGCAATCCGGGCTCGAGGCGGCGATCACGTCAAGCAGATCACTTTCTCCGTTGCCATTGCAGTCCCCCTGGAGCCACCCGAGGGCGACGCCATCGTAGAGATACGCCGAGCCCGTGTCGGCGACGATGCCATCGCCCGTGAAGGCGCCCACGATGGCCGCGTCGCCATCGATGGCGACGGCCCGGCCGAACTCATCATCCAGCGCCCCATTGGAAGCGGTGAGTTTGGCGGTCTCCCCCCAGTTGTCGTTTCCACCCTGGTTCCGTGCAAAAACGTAGGCCGAACCGGAATCGGCAACGATGCCATCGCTGAATATGGCCGACACGATCGCGTTGCTGCCATCCAGGGACACGTGGAGACCGAACCAGTCGTCCAGCGCGGCGTCGGAAGCGAAGATCTCAGTCACGATCCCCCAGTTGTTGGATCCGCCCTTGTTCCGATCGAAGAGGTACGCCGATCCGGAATCGACGACGACACCGTCGCCTTTGAGCGCCCCCACCATGAGGATATCGCCACTGAGAGCGACGGAAGCCCCAAACTTGTCGGCCAGCATGCCATCCGGCGCGAGGAGTTTGGTCACCTCTCCCCAGTTGTCGGGGCCGCCCAGGTCTTTTGCAAAGATATACACCGCGCCCGCACCTTCGCCATTGTCTTCGTCAATGCCCGCTCCCACAATGGCAATGTCACCATCGATCGAAACGGCATCGCCGAACTGGTCGCTCGAGTCGCCATCGGAGGGAAGGATCTTCGTCACTTCTCCCCAGTTGTCGGGGCCGCCCAGGTTTCGAGCGAATACATACGCCGAGCCGGAGAAAAATCCGTTGTCATCGTCGAGATGCGCTCCCACGAGGAGAAGGTCGCCACTGATCGAGAGAGCGTCGCCGAACTGTTCATCAATCGCCCCGTCGGAGGCGATGAGCTTGGTTACTTCCCCCCAGTTGTCGGGGCCACCCTCATCGCGTGCGTAGACGTAGACTGAACCGGAACTGTCTCCATTGTCATCGTCGAGCTTTGCGCCAACGACGACGATGTCGCCATCGATGGCGACGGCGGCGCCGAACCAGTCGTTGGCCACGCCATCGGAGGCCGTGAGCTTGGTCACCAACCCCCAGTTGTCGAGGCCGCCCTCGTGACGCGCGTACACGTACGCCAGGCCGGAAGCGCCACCCAACTCGTCGTCGAGATACGCGCCCACGACGACAACGTCACCACTGACGGCAACCGAGGATCCGTAGCGATCGGACACGACCCCATCGGCCGCGAAGAGCGCGGCCCGCTCGATCTGTCCCGAGACCGTGGTGCCGCAGAAGATCGTCATGGCGATCAATGCGAGTTTGAACCTTGACATGACGCTCGTGTTTTTCATGTGAGTTCTCCGTGAGCCTGCGTCGTACACAGTCCAGAGTCGAATCAACATCAGAGTACCAGCCGTCGATCGCATGACCAAGGAAATTATGTATCGCCGGCGCGAAGCGGTCGAAGCGAGCTCCACCGCAAGGCCCAACCGTCCCCCTGTATTCAGTCCCCACTTGGTGAGGTGATTCCGTCGATCGATCGCATCGACGAGGTCGACCTCCGGAATGGCTACCTGCGCCAGAAGAATTTCGGTGTGCTTGAAAACGCCCCGTCGTTTGCACGGAAAGCATTAATAAGCGGCCTCGCGAATTAAGGAATTGAGCATTACGGACACGCCCCCCATGCCGCGAGGAGCGTGAGCAGGTCCTCGACATCGACGACGCAATTGCGGTCGGTATCGGCCGGGCACGTGTCCGGGGCGTTGACCAAGCCGACGGTGCAAGGCAAGGGGCAATCCCCCCAATCACCGAGCAGCTCCAGGAGATCATCGACGTTGACCACGTCGTCGGGCAAAACAACATTGCCTTCACAACGCTCGGAGCCGAGGAGGATCGAGGTGGTCATGAGAAAGTTCGACTCGTTGTGATGCCGTTCGGCGAAGAAAAGATCGAAGTCGTAGTCGTTGCCGACGATGAGAGGGATCGGCGTGCCGCCCGTGTCCGTGAGTGTGTCGAGGGCGACCGAATCGGGCAGCGGATTGTGGACGCCTCCGATGTCGATGACGAGCGAACCGTCGATGAACACCCAGAGATCGTCATCGCCCTCGTAATTGAACACTTCGCCCCCTTGGAAGGTAAACTGCGTGTGCAATTCCATGGTAAAATGCCAGTTGTGGGGCGCGGGATCGACGGGGACGTTGGATTGACCCGGGAGGCAAAGGTAATCGGGATCGCATTCCCACAGGTTCGTGAACGCCTGCTGGGTTGCGCCGAAGCCTCGATTGTCGAGGGGGAAGAAGCTTGAGGAATCGAAGACGAACAGTCCGCCACCGCTGTCGACGAGGGAGAGGGAGTCGTCAATCCGTGTATTGAAGCCGACATCGTCGTTGAACCAGAGGTCGAAGTTGGTGGCGTTGGTCGTGGTGGGCGTGGGGCCGTTGAACACCGGCTTGCCGTCGAGGCCGAGGCCGACGGCCACGATGCCGGGATCGATCTGCGGGCCGATGTCCAGACCGCAGACGGGGACGGTGAAGCCGAAGATGATCACGAAGACTGGCGCCTGATTCTTGACGTTCCAGCAGTAGGCATCGCGATTCTCGAAGTCCGGGTGAACGTTCGGCGGATCGCTGATGGAGTGGGTCGTGTCCACGCCTCGGAAATCCCGGTAGGTCACGGGGAGCTGCCGCTCCTGACTGTGCGCGATGCCCGACAAACAACTCACTGCCACACATAATGAAACCAAAAATGTGATACGCATTCCCTTCCCTCCTCAAGATGTATTGTCATGCCGCTGTGAGTTTCGTGTTCGGATTTCCCGGGTACGTCTCTCACGTGGTGCCGCAAACATGACTGCGCACCGGTTCAATTGTCCTCTCGCTTTACGAAGATGCAAGGAGAATCACACTTTCGATCAAAGATCGAGTGGATCGTTAAAATGGCAAGGCATCGTAATGAAGACTTACAAACAAGGCCCCCATGCCGCGAGGAATTCGATCAGCCCATCGACGGCTTCAGCGGGATTCATTTCGCATCTTTAATGTCGAAATGAACGATTGATGTATGAAGCGGTTCGTTTGACTACGTCGAAACGATCGAGCTCTGGCGATCCAGACTGGCCGGGTAGCCGTACTTGCGATTGACGCGTCCCGCCGTCAGCGCGAACAGGCGGAGCTGCCCGTCGGTCAATTCCTCTTTCCACCGTTCGTCCTTGAACTTTTTGGGGTCGGTCTTTCGATAATGGTCCAACTCCATGACTTTCCCCTTCACGTGCTTGTAGGTGGACGCGGTGAAGTCCATCACTTCGTGGGTCCCTCCTTCGCGCGCGAAGTACAGATACTTCAGTCCATGCAGATCGACGTAAGGGGTGAGTGGACCCGGGTTTCCGCCCAGGATGTGCAACTCTCGATTCAAGTAGTCCAGCATTGAGGATTCGTAATTCATGCCCAGGAATTCGCACATCGTTTCGAGATGGGCCGGCGTGTCGTCGACGAACGCCTCGTATTGCACCCGCATCGACTTGCCACGGGGCGGGGCGCGGATGATCTTGCGTTTCTTCCTCATGCCCCGGGCCCAGCTTCGACAGGCCTTGAACGTCGTGCGGTCGGTGTATTTGCGGAGGGTGCTGGCCACGAAGGCGCGGCCATCACGGATGATCCAGATGAATCGCGAATCGATCCGGG
This sequence comes from Planctomycetota bacterium, assembly GCA_027295365.1. Classification (GTDB taxonomy): domain Bacteria; phylum Planctomycetota; class Phycisphaerae; order Phycisphaerales; family SM1A02; genus JADFSH01. The sequence goes on along the minus strand of JAPULD010000089.1, from coordinate 1,637 downwards.
GATCCTTCTAGCACTCGAGGTACTTCCGCGTGTTGTTGACGACGAGGAATCGCTTGCCCGAGATGCGACTGATCTGAAGGAAGATGTTCTCGTCCGACGCACGGTCGAATCGGGACCAGACTGGACACTCCGGGCCATGGATCGTGCAGGTGGCCTGCTCGTATTTCTGAATCCGGTCCATTTCCCCGATGCTGAACGCCTCGGAATTTGCTCCCAGCAACATGTTGGCCCACGTACTCCCGGCATAGGACATGGCCACGATGTTGACGACAACGACTGGTTGAGCCTGGGGCATGGAACGGGACTCCCGTTGGACGACTTCCGAAACCCGGGTGAGCGTCACTTGGGCATCATATTCGACGAGAAGCGACAAAGTCCTGCGCAATGATGACAAGGGATCGGCATGGGGGAAAAATATCCCTCTTGCTTCGAAATTCAACGATTCAGTGCCCAGAAGATCGGTGGCATCGTGCCGCTTGATAATGAAGGATGTGGCGGATCAGGTATCAAATGTGGAGGCAAATTTCGGAGGGCCGAGGATCTGACTAAGACATTCCCCGGTCAATCCCATGCCTATAAACCATCCCGTATTCGCCTCGGAGGACACTCCAGCGTTCAGAATCAGTGATTCAAGACGGTCCGAATAGGTGAAAATGTACAGAACCTCCTCAGAACACTCAATTTAGCATTGGCCCAATTTCGGAATGCACTAGAATTATCTCATGCTCTTGTGCATGGTTCCGGTGACTTGAACGTCCAGTGGGGCTAGGGAATTGGAGAGAAGGAGTCTTTGCCATGGTTCAGCGATCCACTCAGATCGCTTTCGCATTGTCGGTCCTGATCATTGCCAGTCGCGTGGAAGCTGGCCTCGGCGTCATCAACGTCCCGGCTGACTTTTCCACCATTCAGGCGGCCATCGATGCAGCTTCGAACGGGGATGAAGTCATCGTCGCGATCGGGACGTACCCCGAATCGATTTCCTTCAAGGGCAAGAACATCACGGTTCGCTCGACCGATCCCAATGACCCGGCGATCGTCGCCACGACCATCATTGACGCCACTGGATTAACCCGCGCCGTCCTGTGCAACCGCGATGAGCCCCCGACCACGCTGTTGAGCGGTTTCACCATCAAGGGGGGGAATGCCACCGGCGCGTTTCCGAACGACGTCGGAGGCGGCATGCTCATCCAAAGGGCAAGCCCGACCGTCATCAATTGCGTGTTCACCGGCAACGACGCCATTTGGGGGGGCGGTCTGTGCATTCTCGGTTCCGATCCGATCGTGTCGGGCTGCACGTTTGAATTGAATTCCGCCGACAAGGGCGGCGGTCTCTACATCAGCGGCTCAAATCCCACCATCGAGGAATGCACGTTCGAAGGCAACGCCGCAGAGTTCGGGGCGGGCCTGTTCAACAACAACAGCGATTCGAAGCTGACTTCGTGCCGGTTCGACTCAAATGTGTCGAGCGACGACGGGGGCGGGATGTTCAACAATGGCGGCTGTGTTCCCATGCTCACCGAGTGTACGTTTTCACTCAACACCGCGGTTGACAAGGGCGGCGGCATGTTCAATCTCGGCTGTGCCCCTGACCTGAACACTTGCGACTTCGACGCCAATTCCGCGGATCGCGGAGGCGG
>JAPULD010000088.1 GCA_027295365.1 Planctomycetota bacterium | reverse complement strand
CACAACGTCGCCGTCATCCTCGAGATCGTCGAACGGGACACCGCCTGATGCCGGTGGTCCGAAACCGGGGCCGCCGGGAATGCCGCCCGAGCCGCTCTTGAACGCATCGAGATCGCTGTAGTCGATCTTTTGCGCTACAGCGATATCGATCGTCATGGCAAAGCGAGGTGTGAACGCAAGCATCGCGAAGAAGTTCAGCTGGTTGACCTCGAGGTCGTTCTCCAGCTTGGTGTAAAGGTAGTAAGGCATGAACTTGTTGGAGAAGTCGCGAGGATCGGTGCCCGTGTTGTCACCCTGGGGTTCATTGACTTCAGGGATATCGGCGCTCGTATCCACATCCTGCATTGCCGCGAGCATGTAGTTGTTGACGGTGTCGACAGTGAAGTCGAGCTTCAGGTTTACCGAAGTTTCGCGGTGATCCGTCTGACGCACGATCGCCTGAGCCTGGTCGGTCACGGTCGGCGTCTCGATCGGCTCCTCGGCGATTGCGGTTCCGGTCACAATCACCAGCATGACACCGAGTGTGGTTGGCAAGGGCATACGGAATTTCTTCCCAATCGCTAGCTTCATGTTCATAGCTTGCTCCTCTGGATATTCTGAAAAAGTCAGGATCCAAAATGACCGTGCTTCACTTCAAGGCATGGCGAATGGAACTGTCGTTTGCAGTCGAATGCTTACTGGCTCGGATCAGCGACGAAATTACCGTCACGATCACAACAGTCATGAGTCAAACCCCTTCCCTTGGGTTCCCTTACTCAAACAACCCCATTTCAGCGTTTCCAAGCCTGCAGGTCAAATTGAATTACCTTTTCACACTTGGATTTACCTGTTTTAACGACTGAGCTGGGCACGATCGATTCGCCTCACGAGATCGTCGATCCAGAATCGAAAAACGTACTTGGCGTTGTCCAGCGGATCGAGCCCGACCGAACCAAATCGTTTCCCGCTGCTGGAATCCACAACCGCCGCGATACGGACCCGAGAGACGCTGTCGAACATTTCCGCCTCAAACGACGCTCCGCCCAGACCGGCCCCGGCAACACGGCTGACGGGGATGACACTCATCACTGTATTCCCCAGCTTGACGTCGGTCAGCGCCACGCGGAGCTGTGCTACGCCCGGGCCGGGGGTATTCACAATTTCGTACTTGGCTCCGAGGGTATTCTGCAGGTACGTGTCGAAGTACGTCATCAATTCCTGCAACTTGGCCGGGTCAATGGCGCCGCCTTCGGAATTAGGTGCGATATACAGGACAATCGGTTGAAGGATGAATTTGTTGTACTGCGCCAGCACCCGATCCGTTTGTTGGTAGACCCGATCGAGCTTTTTGTCACGATCGGAACGGAGTTGCTGGTAGTTTCCCATGAATCCAGAGTGGGCAGCCTCCGGTGATCCACTGCATCCGACGGCACTGAGGACAAGAAGACATGGAAGATACTTTTTAATGACAATAGTGAATTGCATGTGCATGTGCCAAATCTGGAAATAGTGGATTTCGTCCCTTTCCCGACACCATCGCCGGATCTCTTGTTTCAGCATAACACGTATCTGGCGACAGGTGCACGAAATACGACGCTGCCTTCGATACATCAAATGTTTGTCCATCGCTCGCGGTGGACTACATGGTCTGGAATGCCACGCGGGACGAGATCAAGGTTTGCATAGCGGCCAAGGACGAAGAGGTACGACCATCGCCCGCCAGAGTCACTTTGGCCTCATCCAATCCTGTTCGAAAGGGATGACGTCCGGTCATCATGGCGACCTGGGTTGGTGTACAGGAGGGTTCGGTGTACATGCGATGGAAGGTCAGGCCTTTCGTAGCGAGTTGGCTGATTCGAGGCGTCTTGTACCCTCGCACGAACGACATGTTGGGCATGCCCAGTTCGCCGAATCCCACATCGTCGAGCAGGATGTAGACGAAGTTGGGTGGCTTGCCACCGCTCTTTCGACGAAGCTCGTCAACCTTGTTCAAATGGCCCGGTCGTCGGCCGCCTATCGTTGGCCGTTCTGAGCCTCCGGGATGGAAAACTCAGCGTCGTGCAGAGCCTCGAAACGGATCAGACGGAATGCCGTGGCCTTGACCGAGATACAGCGCTGGTTGAGTGAAGTGATTCATGTGTACAAGCAGATTACACGTTCACTGTCTCCGGCGTGGCGGGCCGTTTGGTGAACGTGAACGACTTGCCGGCGTACTCGACTTCGATCGTGTCACCCGCTACGAATTCGCACGAGAGGATTCGCGTGGCGATGGGGTTCTCCAGCCTTTGCTGGATGAGACGCTTCAGGGGTCTCGCCCCGAATTGGGGGTCGTACCCTTCCTCAGCCAGTTGGGTCATCGCCTGATTACTGATCTCCAGCGACAGACCTCGATCCGCCAGCCTCGTACGCAGGCTGCGGAGCTGGATCTGCACGATCCCGCCCAGATCTTCCTTGGTGAGCTGGTGAAAGGTGATCGTCTCGTCGATGCGATTGAGCAATTCTGGTCTCAGGGTTTTCTTGAGCATCTCGCGGACGTGGGCCTCGATCTCCAGGTCCAGCGCCCCCTGGTTCGTCATCTCCAGGATCGCCTGCGAGCCCAGGTTGCTCGTCATCACGATGATCGTGTTGCGGAAATCGACGGTGCGGCCATGACCATCGGTCAGGCGACCATCGTCGAGCACCTGTAGCAGAATGTTGATCACGTCGGGATGGGCCTTTTCGATTTCGTCAAAGAGCACCACGCAGTAGGGGCGGCGACGCACGGCCTCGGTGAGACGGCCACCTTCTTCGTAGCCGACATAACCGGGGGGTGCGCCGATCAGCCTCGCTACTGCATGTTGCTCCATGTACTCGCTCATGTCGATGCGGACCATCGCCTCCTCGGTGTCGAAGAGAAACTGGGCGAGGGCCTTGCTCAGTTCGGTCTTGCCCACCCCCGTCGGGCCCAGGAACAGGAATGACCCGATGGGTTGCTGAGGATCACCCAGTCCCGCCCGGTTGCGGCGCACGGCTTCGGACACTGCCCGCACAGCGTCGTCCTGGCCTACGAGCCGATGACGAAGATCATCTTCCATCCGCAAGAGCTTTTCCCGCTCGGCTTCGATCAGACGCGAGACCGGAATGCCGGTCCAGGCGCCGACTATTTCAGCGATCTCTTCCGAGTCAACCTCTTCCTTGACGAGGGCCTGGCCATCGGCCTGACGACGGGCCAGGATGCTCTCGGCAGCCTTCAATCGCTTCTCAAGTTCAAGTTGCTCGCCATATTGGATTCTCGCTGCGGTTTCGAGATCGCCACGACGCTGGGCCTGTTCCAATTCGACTTGCTTGGTGTCGATGGCCTCCTTGACGGCCCGAATCTCATCGAGTTCCTTCTTTTCTTCGTTCCATTGCGCACTCAAGGCATGATTGGCGTCGTTGAGATCGGCCAGCTCTTTTTCCAGAGCCTGGAGGCGTTTCCTTGATTCGCCATCGGACTCGAGCTTGAGAGCCTCACGCTCGATCTCGAGCTGCATGATCTTTCGATGTAGTTCGTCGAGGTTTGCCGGCATCGAATCATTTTCGATACGCAGTTTTGATGAAGCTTCGTCGATCAGGTCGATCGCCTTGTCGGGGAGAAACCGATCGGCAATGTATCGATGGCTCAAGGTCGCGGCCGTCACCAGCGCGCCGTCCTGGATCCGCACACCATGATGGGCTTCGTAGCGGGGCTTGAGACCGCGCAGGATGGCGATCGTGTCCTCCACGCTGGGCTCGCCCACGAAAACGGGTTGGAAACGCCTCTCGAACGCGGCGTCCTTTTCGATGTGCTTGCGATATTCATCCAGGGTCGTTGCGCCGATGGCACGCAGTTCGCCCCGGGCCAGGGCCGGCTTGAGCAAGTTGCCCGCGGAGACGGCGCCTTCGGCCGCTCCCGCTCCGACGATCGTGTGCAATTCGTCGATAAAGAGGATGATGCGTCCATCACTGGCCGCGACTTCGCGAAGCACGGCCTTGAGACGCTCCTCGAATTCGCCCCTGAATTTCGCCCCGGCCAGCAACTGCCCCACATCCAGGGCGATGATCCGGGAGTGCTTCATGGAATTGGGACAGTCGCCATTCACGATACGCAGGGCGATCCCTTCGGCGATGGCGGTCTTGCCGACGCCCGGTTCGCCAATAAGCACAGGGTTGTTCTTCGTTCGTCGGCTCAGCACCTGCACGCAGCGACGGATCTCCTCATCGCGACCGATGACGGGATCGAGCTTGCCCGACTGGGCCTTTTCGATGAGGTCGATGCCGTACTTCTTGAGAGCCTCGAAATTGGATTCGGCTCCGGGGTCATCGACGTTGTTCACCCCCGAGGCGGCGCGCAGATTCTTGATGGCCTCCAGCAGTCGTTTTCGATCAAGCCCATGAACGGACAGCACCTCTTTCGCCTCTGATTTGACGTTGGCCAGGGCCAACAGCAGATGCTCGCTGGAGATGTAGGAATCCCCAAGATCATTTGATTCCTTTTCCGCCTGGCTCATCACTTGCTGCAACTGGGGACTGACGCCGGGCGAAGTCGCACTCTCGCCATCGCCCTCGTTCCCCGAGACTACCTTGGGCAGCCTCGCCAGTTCGCTGGTGGTGATCTGCTCGACTTGCCGGGCGTTGATGCCCACTTTTCCAAGAATGGAACATCCAATGCCTGTCGCGTCTTCGAGCAGGCTGGACAGGAGATGCAGTGGAGTCAATTCCGCATGGGACTGACTGGCGGCACAGGACTGGGCATTTGCCAGCGTCTCCTGGGCCATGGTGGTGAAGCGATCCATTCGCATTGGAAACACCTTTCGTTTCGGTATTCAAATCCCCTTCAGGGGGCATCAAGATAGGAAGCAAAGGCCGCGCCGGACTGAGTGGCGTTTTTGCAGGTGTGAGAGGGGTTGCCACTGCCAGTTCGGCAGAAATGATGATCGAGACTTCCAGACCGGTCGGAGGTGGATTTCATGAACATTGGCCCCCGATTCCGCGTAGCATTCCCGCGGTCGGTGCGCGTTGCCCGCGAATTCGCCCGATTCATTCCACGTTGCGAGAGGAATATACGAATCATGCAAAAGAACGTGCTTCATAAAGTCGGGCTGGTTGGTCTTGGACTTGCCCTGCTGTTCGGGGCCTGGTTCGTCTATGCCAATACTGTCGGCAAACCGATGCTGGATGGTGCGCTCGAGTACGACCATGGCCTCGTATGGATCGATGGCGACGACGCGATAGTCCAGTATGACTTCACGCTGACCAACAATACCAACGAGATTTTCACGCTTCGGCAAGTCATTTCGACGTGTAAATGCACGACGGTGGACATTAGCGACAAACGAGTCATTCCAGGCGATTCACTCGTGCTTTCCACGGAGACGACCTTGGACAAGACGGGGCTCGTGAAATCCCAGATCACGATTCTCTTGAGTGATGATCGTGTCATGCGACTTCAGGTCAAGGCCAAGGGCCAAAGACGGATGCCACTTGACTATTTCTACCCGCAGGTTGATTTGCTTTACAACCTGCCCCGCAAGATGAAGATCACGTGCGAGATGAGCGACGAGACCGACGAGCCGGCCTATCTCCAGGTCAATGTTCCCAATGGCGTCACGGCGAAATTCGGCGGCTGGAAACTTCAGGAACTCTACGACCCGGCGTGGCAGACGCCCGCCATGTGGGAGGCGGACCTGCTGTTGACCCGAACCACGCCCGAGGATCTTCCCCTGGATGCGATGCTGGAGGCTTCGATCGATGGCGAGTATTGGTTGAACGTACCCATCAATCGGCCCGATTTGCAGGAGTATATTATCACGAACTCCGATGAAGAGTCGAGCGACGAAACGGGCCACGAGGGGCATGATCACTGAGCTTGATTTACACGGATATGCAATTATTCAAGCACATCGGATCAAGTCAGTGATTCAACCGGAAACCCTTCCGGCATCACCTCGTCCCGATCGTTGATCCAGCTCACCAGCCAGCAGAATGCATCGACCAATCGGGGGCCCGGGCGGTTGAACATCTGGTTGCCATCGACGAGGACGACCTGGTGTTCCTGAACCGCCGGGATCATGGGCCACCATTTGGCGTGCGTCAACGTATCGAGTTCGCGCCGGATCGCATCGAGGTCATACCCACATGGACAGATGACGAGCTTGTCGGGCATGGAAGCCACGAGATCTTCAGGCGTGACCTGCTTTGACTTCATACCCGCTTGATTCAGGGAATGCCTACCCCCGGCGGCTTCGATGAGTTGGGGTGTCCAGTGACCCCCGATGAACAGCGGATCCATCCATTCCAGGAACGCGACTTCAGGGTTCGCAACGTAGGGATTCACGAAATCATTCGCGTCCCAGTAACGTGCCCTCAGGTCGACCATGGCCTTTTGCGCCTGGGTTTCCAGATTGACCGCCTGACCGACCTTGAGCAGATCATCGTAGATGTCTTCCATCCGCATCGGGTTGAGGCTGACGATGGTGGGGACGGGATCCAGGTCCCTCGCGATGGAGCGCACCGTGTTCAGGTCGATCGAGCAGACATCGCACAGGTCCTGGGTCAATATTACATCGGGTTTGAGACGCTTCATAAGGTCGGTGTCGAGCGTATAGAGCGATTGTTCGGAACTCGCCTCATCGGAGAGCGATGCTTTGACCTGCCGATCAATCTCCGCGCTGGTGGTCGCGTGCGTCCGCTGACCCGTCAGAATCGGGAGATGTGACAACGAGGTTGGATAATCGCATTCGTGGGAACGACCGACGAGCATCGACTCGCCACCGATCGCGCAGAGGGTTTCCGTGGCCGAAGGCAAGAGGGAGACGACGCGCATGGGCGAATGATAGACGCCTAGAACGTTTATGGTGCGTAGGAGCCCCACGCGGCAAGCAGGGCAAGCAGGTCATTGACGTCGATGACCCCGTCGCCTCCTGGTGGGACGATGTCACAGGTGCTGTTGCCGCCCCAATTGGCGAGCAGGTTGAGCAGATCTTCGACGTCGACTTGCGTGTTGGGGCCACCCGAGTCGCAATCCTCAACGCACTCGCACACGTCGGGGATGCCGTTGCTGTTGCAGTCCTCGCATTCATCGGGGATGCCATTGCTGTTGCAATCAAGGGAAGGCGAGAGGAGATCACAAGAATCGGGGATGCGGTTGTTGTTGCAATCAGGTGTGGTCTCGTTCGCGATCTCCACGGAATCCTCGATGCAGTTGCCATTGCAGTCGTTGACTGGAGGTACGAGGCAAAAATCCAACTCGGCGATCCATGTCGCCCAGCGATCATTGCCGGTGCTGTCCGTCAGGGCGTATTCCTGAACCGTGAAGAACGTTCGATCATTGAGCGGATCGACCGAGCAGAGGCGGTAATCGCCCCAGCGGTTGCGTCCGATGCCGTCGATATTGTTGTAGCTGTCTTCGCCCGCTTTCAGCAGGATAGGATCGGCCATCAGGCCGGCGGGATCGGTGCTGTGCCGTCCAGTGTAATACGCCCCGACGAACTGGTTGGCATCCGATCCGGAAAAGCCCATGAAGACGTCGTTGTTGGCGTTGACGGCAATGGAACCGTAGTAGTAGGAAAGGAGGGGATCGGAAATGGTTCCGGATTGGATGATCGTGAGCGTGAGTGGATTGATTTCATACCATCGGCAGGCCGCTCGACCGGAGACGTTGACGTCATGCGTCGTCCATATGGACCCGTTGCGATAGATGGCGTTGATGGGGCGCGGATCGATCGTGTCGATGTCGGTCGTGCTGCCGAGGGCAGGAGCGTTGGGTGGCGAACTGACCGACGGGATGGACACAGTCCCCAAGTCGGTGAGCGTGGGAGCGGTCAGCGGACCGGTCAGTTGACGCACCTGGAAGGTGGTCGAGGAGCTTCTGGAAATGAAATACTCACCGCCGGAAGACCCGTAGGTCTGCATGGGTTGGATCGCCCCTTCCCAGGGAAACCCACGGAACGCGGTGATCGTACCGAGGGAGGGTGCCGGAGCGACCAACGGTGCCTTGTCGATGGTGAAGATCGACATCCCGCAACCGACCATGTAGACCCCGGTGTAGATGCCGTCGGCGTCGACGCCGAGAGTCTCGTAGTCGGGCTAGCAGCCGGCATCGGTCCCGCCATCGGTGAGAAAATCCGTCTTGAACCAGGAGCCCGTGGGATCGGCTGTGGTGGAGACGGCCAGATACAACCGCTTGCTGTCGTCGAAATCCGAAACGATGACGATGAATCGATTGTCATACTGATCCCACACGACCCGAGGGTCGCCGTTCGATCCGGGCAGGAACGACTGCAGGTGGATGTTGACGAGTTCGGACCCCGAAGTCCGGTCATAGACGGCAAAGTTGCGATTCACCACCTCGACGAAATGATTTGGGCCGATCGCTCCGCATGTGTCGGGGGGATAGGACCATGAACTGGCATCACCTCGGACCACACCCGGAAAATCATTGACAAGGATTGGCGTGGTGGCGGTCCCGGCTGCCACCAGGGGGGGCGGGGGGGGCGTTGAAGTCTTGGCCATCGGCACAACCATAATGTCCGCCTGCACGGGGGCCGGCACCGCCTAGTCCACATGAACGTCGCCCGTGCCGGTTTCCCAGATCAGACCCTTGATAGTCCGAATCGGTGAGGGTGCGCCGATAGCCGCCATCTTCGAAATCGAGCACGGTTCGGGGCCGAGGCAGATCAAGAAAATCGGTCTCCATGGAGAAGGTCAGATCATCCAACGCATACCAACCGCTTCCGTCCAGGACCGCTCTCGCCTCGAACACGATCCGATCCACATCCACAAGATCAATGGCGAACCAGTCCGGACTCTCGTCGATGTTCTCGAACCAGTCGGTCTGGTCGACGAGTTGCCCGTCTCGATATCCGGATACTCGAAGACCGGTGGTCCAGACCCCGTCTGCGGCTTGGCCCGCCACATACACCCCATGGACATCCATCGGCCTGGGGAAGCCGATGCCCATCCGTGTATCCCCCCATTTGTTGGTGATGTAATGATTGCCAGAGTGGGGATAAAAAGTCCCGCGACGAGATGGCACCGTCCAGACACCCTGGGCAACACTCCGCCCCTTCGGATTGTCAAACTCTTGAGGTCGGGCATGGTCACGTCGGATTGCCTCTTCCATGGATTCGACGCGTGACTCGCCATAATGAGAAGGATCGAGTGTTTCCCCCGGCACGATGTTGCTCGTCGGGGCGTCTGTATCAACTTGACCGAGAACCGGATTGGATCCGGCAATCATTGCCAGGATGCAGTAGATACATCGACGTGCAGATATGGATACGACAATCATTGACTTCTTCCTCCATACCCCCCGGGACCCCTGACAATCTCACAAGGAAACTATCATCAAACTCACCATAATGCGCATAACACATCGATTTTGATGCAAAGAAATCATTTCGGCTCGAAATACTTACCAAAGTTCACATTCAATCAGGCGAACATCCCTGAAGTGGTCAGATCCCTGAACGAGAGTCCGGGCGCTTGATCGCCTCAGGCGATTTACGACGGTGGATTGGGAAGGAGGTTTTCAGATCAGTGGGACTTTGCGGCCTTTCCCGCTTCGGGGAACCGGTGGCAATTCGCAGGTGCCGTCTTCCCAGTTGTGGGGCACCCCCGTATTTCTTGTCTTGCCTACGGGTCCACCACACGGGATTACGAGATCTCAGGCTTGGTGGTGCGTGAGATCCGATACCGATCAAGCGATCGCTTGATTTCGCGAGAAGGTTTGTTCAACCCCAATTCGCAAGCAGAGCCAGGAGATCCTCAACATCGACGTCGCCGTCCAGGTCGGTGTCTTCGGGGCAAGGGTCGGCACACACGCCCCATTTCGCAAGAAGACTGAGCAGATCATCGACGTTAACGACGCCGTCAAGGTTGTTGTCACCTTGTGCAAGGTCGCATTCATCGGGGATCATGTTGTCATTGACATCATTGACTTCAGAGGGCGCGATGTAGCTGATGTCGATGGAAACCCATGGTAGTTGTCCAGGATTGCACTCGAACGGCAGAGAAGTGTCGGACACCAGGTCGATCGTCAGGTCGCCACCCCCGACCAAGGCGTTGTATTCCGCCTGGGGAATGACCAGCTGATCCGATTCCGGCGTAAGCGGGCAGTCGGTCGTATTGGGGTCTCGGAAGATGTCTTCGTTGTACGTGTTGTTGATGGTGACTTCGATGTACTTGGTCGAGGTCGCCAACTGGGCGATTGCGGAGAAGTCGATCGTGACATCACCCAAGGCGTTCGGGGGTGAGAGGATGACGTACTGGACAGATGAGCCCAGTCCGATTGGCGACTGTTGACCCGATGTCGCGTTGAACTGACCGGCAAATTCGCATTCATCGGCGAGTCCGTTGTTGTTGCAATCCTCACATTCGTCAAGAATCCCGTTGTTATTGCAATCCTGGGGAGAAGTCACGAAATCACAGTCGTCCAGGATACCGTTGGCATTGCAGTCGGTGGCCGTTCCGTTTGAGAGTTCATCGGCATCCTCGATGCAGTTGTTGTTGCAGTCCGTCGTGGGGGGAGCGGAACTGGTGAGGCACGATCGTGAATTGCGGTGGTTGGTGATGCTGGCGACGGACGCCACCCCAAACAGATCCGAGATACCGGTGCATCCACCGACGCCCGAGCACATCACAGCGCAATCCCCGTCGGAGTCGCAATGGCCTGCAGACCAGTTATGGCCTAATTCATGGGTCGTGAGTTGCGTGCGAAGCAGGAGATTAAGCGTGAATCTCGATTCGGAGAGTCCGTATCCGAATCCGTTGGATTGGCTATTGCAGATCACCGTAAGCCAGGCGACGCCGATGATGTTGCCGTCGATATTTTTCCCGGTCATGAGATGCGCCACGTCACGATGAATCGGATCGCCGGATGCGGGCGAATGATTGGTATTCCAGTAGTCACGGAATTCATTGAGCAACGTCGTGGAGTTGGAGGAGAAATAAGGATCCGCGGCGGTCGTCCAGATGACGATTTCAGTGATGATGTGAGTGATGTCAACGAAGCTTTCGTAAATCACGTTCATCGCATTGTTGATCAATTCGATGTCCGCCACCGTGTTGGGAACGTTGGCGCCATTAATCAGATAAAAATCGTAATCAGCGTCGTATGCGATTTCTGCGACGTTGCCGCACGTCTCGCCAAAGGATGCGTTCGCCAGAGCCGGCTCATTCCTGAATGGCCGAAGCTCTGCGAATTCGGAGCTGCAGGCCCAGTCACCCTGGATGACATCTTCCATGCGATAGACAACATGCGTGGCCGGATCCGCGTCCGGATCGAGTTCCGACGCGGGCTGCACACCCCATTGCTTCTCGCCAATGAAGATTTGAGCGTTGAATCCTCCATTGATGATGGAAACGGCCACGCGAGATCCGGGTTTGCCTTGCACGGTTCCCTGATAGGTGGTCTCTGGAGTCAAAGGAGCAACATGCCTGCGATTCATTCGATCGACCGTGACCACTCGGAACCCTGGGGCTCGAAACGAACTGGGCTGCAGATCCAAGGTCACCGCGACCCCATCGAGCAGGAGCGTCACCTGCTTGGCTTGACGATCATTCACCGGCACCACCAGGGACTGCAACTCAAATTGACTGATGTCCAGCTTCTCGCGGACCAGCGTCTCGAACCGTTCTTCAGAAGTCTGGCCAATCGCCGGGGCGATCAGGATCAGAGAAAGTGCAAGTCCCAGCCATTGAGCGGATTGAAATGAGTGATTCATTGCTTGATTTGTCCGTTTCCAAGTCAGGTACTGGCGATTGCCGGTCCTGTTCCAGAGGATAGAGTCAACACGGCGCCAAGAAGGTCATTGCGAGAAGAAGAAAGCTGAGAAGCTGAAAACAGGCAAGACCGGGGTAATAGGCTAGTTCATCGTAATCGCGTGGTTCTCGTGAACATGTATGAAAATTGGCAAAATCGGAAAATATGCAAATGAGCCAGGGGGAAATCCATGGAATCGACATCGCTTCAGCGGCCCCGGTTAGGTGCATGATTTTGGATCAGCCCCAATTCGCGAGCAGTGTGAGGAGGTCTTCGACATCGACGACCCCGTTCAAATCGGTGTCCTCAAGGCATGGCACGGCGCATTGGCCCCATTTGGCGAGAAGATTCAGAAGATCATCGACATTCACGACGCCATCAAGATTATTGTCGCCCCGGGCGAGATCGCATTCGTCTGGAATCATGTTGTTGTTGATGTCTTCGACTCCTGAAGCTGCGGAGTAACTGACGTCGATGGAAACCCAGGGAGGAGATCCATTGCAATCAAATGGCAGGGAACTGTCGGCCACCAGATCGATGGTCAAGTCGCCTCCACCGAGCAAGGCGTTGTATTCCGCCATGGGAATGATTACGAAATCCGATTCAGGAGAGAGTGGGCAGTCCAACGTCGTCTTGGCGTTCAAAAGGCGACCGTAATACGATCCGTTGACTGTAATGTCGATGTATTTGGTCTGGGTCGCCATTTGGGCGATCGCGTCGATGTCAATCGTGACGTCACTCAAGGCTTGCGGGGGGGCGGGAATGACGTATTGAACGGGTGAGCCCAGACCGATGGGCGAGAGCTGACCTGAAGAAGCAGCAAAGAATGAGAAAAAATCGCACGGATCAGGAATGCCGTTCGAGTTGCAGTCGGCGACGCTGCCATCTGCGATCTCGTCAAGGTCCGCAATGCAATTGTTGTTGCAGTCCGATTCCTGCGGAGGGGGGTTCGTGAGACACGAGAGAGAGTTGCGAAATCCGATGATTGAACTGACGCTCCACGCCCCGAACTGGTCATGGATCGTGGTGCAACTGGTGACACTCGAACACATGACCCCGCAATCCGGGGCACCATCGCAATGGCTCGCGGACCAGTTGTGCCCCAGTTCGTGGGCGGTGAGTTGGGTGCGCAAGAGAAAACTCGTGGAGTATCTCGATTGAGAGAAACCATAGCCATTGCCATTCTCCAGGTTCGCGCAGATCCCATTGAAATAGGCACGACCGACGAAGCCACCATTCATGATTTTCCCGGTCATGAGGTGGGCCACGTCTCGAAGGACCGGATCGGCCGAAGAAGGTGAGTGATTGACGCTCCAGTGGGTATAGAACTCATCAAGCAACGTGATTGAATCGGAGGACGTATAAGGGTCTGGTTCACTGGTTCGCACGATGATTTCCGTGATGGCGTGCGAGAGGTCTACGTCCCTCGTATAGATCACGTTCATGGCGTTGTTGATCGACTCGATGTCCGCCACTGTGTTCGGAACACTCGAGCCATTGAGGACGTAATACTCCACGTCAGTGTCGTAGGCGATTTCAGCGATGGTTTCGCACGCACTACCGAAGGACGTGTCCGTTTGGGAGAGGGGGGCGTCATTCAGGCCAGCGTTCTTGACATCGGCGGCGCATGCCCACTCACCTTGGATGATGTCTGCAGACCGATAGACGACATGCGCCGCAGGACCCGCTTCGGGATCAAGTTCCGACGCGGGTTGAACGCCCCATTGTCGATCACCGATGAAGATCTGGGCACGCAATCCGCCATCGATGATGGAAGCCGCGATGCGTGAATCGGGTTTGCCTTGAACCCATCCCTGGTAGGTAGTCTCGGGAGGCAGGGAAACGATGTTCCGGCGACCCCACCGATCGACGGTCACCACGCGGAAGTTGGTGGCGCGAACCGAGCTGGGCTGTAGTTCCAATGTCAACGCTTTCCCATCCAGAACGATCGACACTTGCATGGCTCGGCGGTCATTCGCCGGCACCGCCAGGGATTGCAATTCAAATAGTACGAGGTTCATTTTCTCGCGGGCGAGCACCTCGAAGCGTTCCTCAATAGTCTGTCCTGACGCCGGGGCGAGCAGCACCAGAGCAAACGTCAGGCCGAGCCACCGAGTGGAGTGAATTGCGTAGTCCATATTTAATTGTGTCCCTTTCTGCAATTGATCCGGCTCTTGCCGGTCCAGGAATAGAGGATCGAGTCACCACGATGCTTTGGGGGTCCCTGCGAAAAGAAGCAAGCAAAAAGCTGAGAACAGGCAAGACCCGGATTTGGGATGATTCATCGTAATCGAGAAGTCAGAAAAAACGAACTCGAAAACAAGTACATTCAGAGAATTTAACTGCTTCCCAACGTCGTATTGGCCTCATCATCGATCCGGGCGAGGCTTCAACCGCGATCGGTCATTCAGCCGTCGTTCAACACGAGGCGGAAATTCCTCCTCACAGTTGCTGTTGCGTTCGCCATGGTCGCAGCGATCATCGCCGCCGCCGCCGTGCAACGCATCGAAACCGTCACCGCCGTCGAGCAGGTCGTCGCCATGGTTGCCGATGACGAGGTCGTTGCCGCCGAGGGCGCAGATGATGTCGTTGCCACCCAGGGCGATAATGAGATCATCACCCTCGGTTCCGACGATCACGTCGTCGCCATGGGTGCCGAGGAGGAATCCGAAGTAGGGAAGGCCGTCGAAGTGTCCGCCGACAATGGTGCCGAACAGATCGACGTAGATCGTCGCCTCCTGGCCCCGACAGACCGGCGGATCGCATTCGTCGGGAACGCCGTTTCCATTCAGATCCCGTCCCGTGTCGGCCCGATACATCAATTCCAGCGACACCGTCGATCCGTCCAGGCATGCCGAAGCATCGACGGCATTGCTGGCCGTGATCTCGAAATTCAGATCGTGTTCGGGATCGAGGATACGCACGAAGCGGAACAGGGCGTTCGGGATCGTCGCTACATACACGTCCGGTTTGTCAGGGCACTCATGCCCGCTGGCTTCAAACGCCTTGATGGTGAAAAACTGGTTGAGGGTGACCTTGAGCGATTGGTCGCTGCTTCCGAAATCCCCCTGGACGATCAGAGTGACCCGCACGTCGCCTTCGATGATCTCGGGTGATTCAGGGACGCGGAAACTTTGTGGCGAACCGGCGCCGATCGGGCCCAACGAACCCGATGAGGCCATGAAGTATCGCAGTTCACATTCGTCGGGGATGCCGTTGGCATTGCAGTCGATGTCGCATTCATCGGGAATGCCGTTGTTGTTGCAGTCCTTGGAGAAGCCGCTCCGGGTGTCGCATTCATCGGGGATGCCATTGCCGTTGCAATCGGGTCGGTCGCCGCTTTCGATGTCGATCGCATCGTCGATGCAATTGCCGTTGCAGTCCATGATCGACGAATCGCTGCAGAACGCGAGTTCCGCGATCCACGTGCCCCAGAGATCGTTGCCCTGGTCATCAGGCAACTCGGCATATTCCTGCACCGTGAAAAAGGTTCTATCGTCGCGCGGATCGATGGTACAGAGACTGTAATCGCCCCAACGGTTGCGACCGAACCGATCGATGTTCGTATACGAACCCTCCCCCGCCTTCATCAGGAGTGGCATGGCCATGTGACCCGCGGGATCGGTACTTCGCCTTCCCGTGAAATAGGAGCCGACGTACTGATCAGCGTGAGATCCCGAGAACCCCATCACGACGTCGTTCCCCGAGTTGACCGCGATCGAGCCGTAGTAGAAATGCAGGTTTGGATCCTGCACGAGCCCCGTCTGAATCACCTGCCTCGTGTTCGGGTCGATCTCGTACCAGCGGCATCCGGTCGTGCCGAACGGGGTCATGACGTCGTGCGTGGTCCAGATGGATCCGTTGCGATAGACCGCGTTGATGGGACGCGTGTCGATCGTGTTGATGTCGGTTCGGCTGCCCAGGGCGGGGGCGTTGATCGCCGTCTGGACCGGTTCGATGTTGACAACCCCAAGTTCCTGAATGATCGGCGAATTCAACGAACCGGTCAGTTTCCTGAGTCTGAGCGTCGAGTTGCTGTCGATGGAGATGAAGTATTCCCCGTCCGTAGCCCCGAAGGAATGCACCGGTTGAATCGCGCCTTCAAACGGAAACTGCCTGAAGGCGGTGATCGTGCCCAACGATGGAGCGGGGGCGATCAGCGGAGCCTTGTCGATGGCGAAAATGGTCATGCCGCACCCGATCATGTACGTCGCGGTGTAGATGCCTTGCTCGTTGACGCCCAGGGTCTCGTAATCAGGCCAGCATCGTTCATCCACCCCGCCATCGGTGGCGAAGTCAGTCTTGAACCACGAGCCCAGGGGATCGTCGCTGGTCGAGACCGCGAGGTACAGACTGTTCGTGTTGCTGAAATCCGAGACGATGACGATGTAGCGTTCGCTGTATTGATCCCACAACACCCGGGGATCGCCGCTGGATCCGGGCAGGAACGACTGAAGGTGGATGTTGAGCAGTTCGGCTCCCGAAGATCGATCGTACACCGCAAAGTTCCGGTTCACGACCTCGACATAGTGGTTGGGGCCGATCGTGCCGCAACTATCGGGCGGAAACGAGAAAGTGTCGGCATCGCCACGAACGACACCTTGAAAGCTGTTTATGAGAATCGGAGCCGTCGCCTGCGTGTTCCCCAATGGCGTCTCGGCGTTGCGAGCGAAAGGTGCCGGGTTCGGATCGTTTCTCACGGGGGGATCAACCGCCTCGTGATCCTGGAATACGCCTTCGCCGACTTCCCAGGTCAGGCCCTTGTAGTTCGTGCCGCTGAGATCCCATCGATAGCCACGATCCTCGAAATCAATCACGGTGGGCAAGGGTACTTTGCTCTTGAACTGGGGCGACGAAACAAAGGTCAAGTCGTCCAGGGCATACCACGCGCCATGGTGTTGAGGCGATTCGGCTTCGAACACGATTCGGTCCACGTTCTTGAGATCGATCTCGAACCAGGTGGGCGTCTTGCCGATGTCGATAAACCATTCGGTTCGGTCCACCATCGATCCATCGCGAAAACCGGTCACACGTAGCGCGGTGGCCCAGACGCCCGGGGCGGCCTGTCCAGCCACGTAGACCCCCAGGACATGCGTCGGCCTCGGGAAGCCGATGCCCATTCTCGGGTCGCCCCATTGGTTGGTGATGTAGTGGTTTCCCGAGTGGGGGTAGAAGGAGCCACGTCGCGAAGGCACCGACCAGACGCCTTGTTCGCCATCGCGGGCCTTGGGAAATTCTGGGCCATCGAGGATGCGGACCTGATCGCGCTGTATCGCCATCTCCATGGATTCGACCCGGGAGTTGCCATAGGCGGAAGGGTCAAGTTGATCGCCCTGAACCACCTGTCCCTGAGCAGGTTCGCTCGTGGCGAGCGTCAGGGAGCACATGGCAATGGCCGACATCGAAAGCCGAATCACATGGTGCATTGATCTCTCCTCCAAGATCGATCACGGCAAAGAAAATCATCTGGTCGAGACCGACCTTAGACCGACCTTAATCATACAGCGCAAATGGCAAGGAGATCGAGTCATATTCAGCCTGGTAAATGGGTTCGGAAGGTATTCAGGATCTTGTGCGCGACTCGGAGTCGAGCCTGAAGAAGCGTCGGGCATTCGAATCCAATTGCTTTTCGAACGCTGCAGCGTCGATACCCCTCAAGGCAGCCAGAAACGCCGCCACGTGCACGACATATCGTGGCTCGTTGGGGCGAATCTTCCGATGGGGCTCTGGGGTCATGTAAGGCGAATCCGTCTCCACCATGATCCGATCGGAAGGAACGAGCTTGGCGGCCTCGGCGATGGACTGGCCATTCTTGAAGGTCACGGCTCCCGTGAAGCTGATCCATGCGCCAAAGTCGAGGATGCGTCTGGCCTCGTCGGGCCCCCCCGTGAAGCAATGAAATACGTACCGCGTCGGATCGAGCGACGAAGCCTTGAAGACATCGAGCAGTTCGTCTATCGACTGGCGAGAGTGAACGATGATGGGCTTCGTCAATCCATCACTCGCGCAGCCTTCGAGAAACGAGAGCTGATCGGTCAGCACGGTGTCCTGGATGGGCCTTGCCGGCTCGTCGTAATGGTTGTCGAGCCCGAGTTCCCCCCAGGCGACGCACTTGGGATCCTCGCCCACCTTCCGGATGCGCTCCCAGTCGCAGGGAGAATCGGCGTACAGGGGATGGACGCCAGCGGAGCACCAGAGGTTTTCGTGTTGCTTGGCCAGGGCGAGCGAAGCCTCGGCGTCCTCGACATCGCATGCCACCGTGATCGCCCCCCAGACGCCTTGGGCCCGAGCGGCATCAAGAATCGAACCGACGTGGTCCTTGAGAGCTTTGGAAGTGAGATGGCAGTGGGTGTCGATCATGGGGCTTAGTGGAGTATATGATCCAAAGTATTGGTGGCGGGGGCAAGCCTCTCGCTATGATGGTTGGAAACGGTGGGTGCAAACGACAACTTTGGGTACTGCGATAGGCGGTGAGTTGCACGCGACCGAAGAGATGCCCACAATGTGGAGTGTGGCACTCACATGAACTTTTTACGAGGCCAGAAAATAGGTGACTGTCCCTGTTTATCTGTTTATCCAAAATACATAACAGACGATCATGATGTTGTGGGTGATGACCTTCAGCATCAACGCGGATTAAATGGTGACTGTCCCTACTTGTCCTAGTTGTCCCCCTACTTGTCCCGCCTCCGGAACCGCCCCCGGGAACGAAGACAAAGCCGCACCCTTGTCAAGGGTGGGATTCTGAGGGGGAGCAGATGCGAGTCGAAAGTCGATGCGGTCCCTGCTTTTTTCTCAAACAAAGGTTCCTGACACCTTTTCTTCCCCTTTTCTTCCCCTTTTCTTCCCTGGCTTTGATCTTCGCGGCGGGAAATGTGTAGCAGGCACAATAAAGGTCCTTACTCCCTCTTCTCCATCAAGATGCAGACTATTCTCATACATCTACCGGGAATCATTTTTTGGCGACTTTCGCCTACGACAAAATCGTCGGCGCCAATTCCAGCACTCGATGGTTGGTGCATAGCCTCCCCGCTTTGCATCCATGGACAACCCCAAGGCCGTTGCGACATCCTCGCCGTCATGCCAGATGGGACAATTGTTGTACACTCTGACACGTTGCTTCTTGTCAGCGACGGCGAAAACGAGATTGAGCCTGACAAATACAAAATTATAGCATCTGTCACTCGATTCTTGAACGCTTTAAGAGTCATTTGCGGGCAACCTAAAATACCGTTATCGATCAGCATGTTCACTTTACCTGTGCAGATTGATCGTCTGGTTCTCCCCGAGGATCTACCTACACTTACTACAGGTGGAGCGATTCAGAAGCACATCCTTTTTTCGGCGACGACATTCGATCATTTGCGCCATGCTAGCGACGCGATCGTGAATGACGCTGTTTCTGTTCATGGCGAAATGATCAACGACGCGGCTGAAGCCGCGATGAGTTCAAACTACCGCAGTGCAATTATATTTTCTGCTGCTGCGGTCGAATCGTGCGCCGGCAGTATCCTTGATGCCGAATACGAGCGTCAATTGAACTTATCTGACCATGGTCCGGAACGTCGATACATAACTATACAAGTGAATCGTAACGAATCCGTAACGAAGGATCCTATTTACTTGGCATTGCGAAGTGGCACCGGAGAAGGTGGTAGTCGTTTTCTAAAATTGCTTCACGAATGTCCGTTGTATCTTTTGGGTCGTTCGCTATTGGTTACCGATGCGAAATTATATAGCAAAGCGCATTCGTTGTATCGAACACGCAATTGCTTAGCGCACACAGGAATTGTTGATAGTGAAAAAGAAAATCTATTGACTGTCGATAATGACGGTGCAATGGATGCAATAGATGTGGCTAATAACGTGCTCCAGTGGTTCGGTGAGACTGGCACCATAAAACCCAATTCCGGGTTTGTCAGAATCGCAGACGATGACATCGCAGAATAATTCAATGAAACGGAGTCTCGTGTTTGTGTGTTTATGCGTGAACTCCTGTTCTGCCACAGCGTTGAAGTGGACGCACCGTTCGGCAGCGATGAGGGATGGAACGCTTATCCCGAATGTCGAGTCAACGTTCAAGCCGCGTGTGTACTTTCGTGGCAGTTTCGCTTGAACGTGCAGGGTTCAATTCTGGCTTGCGGGATGATGTCCAGTTCGCCCATGCGATACCAAGGTCCTTACTCCCTCTTCTCCATCACGGCGCCCGGGCGACGAACTGCTCCAACTCATCGACCACGGTTTCATCGCCACGGCTGAAGATCGCGTCTTCCTTCAATGCCGTCATCACCTTCTGGTACATCGTGAGGCGGTAGCGATCCCAGATGAACGGCCCGTATATGGTTCGGCTTCCCCTCAACCCCGTTTGGGCGCGTCGACTGTCGCGATGACTGAGGTTTACCCTTCTATATACTTCGTCGATGGTGTCCATGATCAGCGTCTCATTTTCGTCGAACCGATCGAACTGTCGGATCTCGTCGACGAACCGCTGCCGCGCTTCGAGGCTGCCTTCGGAGGGGCCCTTGTCGAAGAAGTAGAAGAACCAGATGCCGGCCCCGATCAGCACCAGCACGCCGAGACCCCGAATCGCATCATACATGCGGCCGGCGAACATGCTCATCTTTTTGCGCCCCCGGATCCCGGAGCGCCCCACGTATCGGGACGTGGTCTTATCGGCCCGGGATCTGGGAGGCAGTTCGCTTGACGTGTCGCCTCTCTGGCCCCGGTGGTGGCCACAATGGGGGCAGACCCGCACTTTCGAGTTGAGCGAATTGCCGCATGCCGGACAGTCTTGAATCGAGTCTTCCATGGAGCGCTCCTTCGCGTGAAGAAAGTCCTTCAATGGCCGCATGATAGTTGCGGCACCTTATTCTGATACCGAAACCATTGACGTGCCTGTCTTGTTTTCAGCAATTCAAGACATCTCCCCAGCCCATCGCTTCGGCTGATGCACATGGTAAATAGGGACAGTCACCTGTTATTTGAAAACTAACGATCCATTATACAGACGTCATGTGCCCGATCCGGCGGCGAAATAACCACCCGAGCACAAAGCCGAAGATGAAATTCGACGGGGCCGTTTCCAGAAGGTGAACCAAGCGCACGTCCGTTGGCATGTAGGGGTTGGGCAAGAGCAACTGGGCGTTCATCAGAACTGCGAAGATCAATCCTGTCGCGAGGGCGGCCTCCCACCAGGGGCCTTTCATCATGCGGATGATGGGCAGAGCCAAGGCAACCCACAACACACCCCTCGCCAGTTGAAGCAAGGCAAGCGTGGGCATCGTGAATATTCCGGGCAATCCTGAGCCGTCGGAAGTCGAGCCGTAGTACGAACGCACGGCATCGCTTTGCCAGGCAATAAAATGACCAAACACGGTATAGATCACCACGTAGATGATTGCTGCCGCCCCCAATCGCAACGACCATTGTTTCACGTTCATCGAAGTCTTGGATACGCTCAACATGTCCGATGCATCAGCCTTTCGTTTTCCAAGAATCAATACTCCCAATGTGGCGAAGATCGTTGCGATTACCGCTCCCATCACCATGATTCGCAACGACATCGAGATAGGAAGAATCTGAAAGTAGATCCCCTCGATCTGTGACTGGAATGTTTTAACGCCAAAGAACACCCACATGATCGCCACGATCAGCTTCCACCCGCCCCAACGAGAACGGAGCATTGGATAGGCCACCACGATTGTTTCCAGGGCGCAGACGCCGAGCACAATCATCAGCAACAACAGAGATTCCGCAGCGAGGGCGAGATCGTCCTGAATGGTGTCCGTGGTTGCAGCGTCATCGGCCTCTGGCGCATTGTCCGAAGACGGCAAGTCCGATGGCTCCTCGACTTGTTCAGTTTCAGTCGTCGAAGGGGGACTGGTCGATATCATTCCCGAGACGGCCGCCCCGGCGATATACGCCACCAGTAGTACGACGATCAGGACAATAATCCGCAATGGCACCAGGATCCAACGCATGAATGCGCTCCCTATGAAGACTCCCTATCGGTGATTGGGAATCGCCTTGTCCCATTTTCCCGGAATGCAGGACAGTCACCTCCGATCGAGGATCGAACCGACGTGGTCCTTCAGGGCTTTGCTGGTGAGATGGCAGTGGGTGTCGATCATGGGGGCTCAGTCGAAAGCATGATCGATGAATAAGGTCGTTGTTGCAAGGGGATCACGTGTGATAGAGTTCATAACGGTATTGTAAAGTATTCATGTATTGTCTCTTTCGGGATCCAGACGACGGTCAAGTGTTCATTCGTCCGATCATTCTGAAGTAGGCATTTGTAAAGCAATGGCGATACGCAACGGACTGATGCCAAGACCGGCAGGCGGAAGATCGTAGCGGTAACAATTGCTGGAAAGTAAAGGATGGAATTCATCATGAAAGTCGATGAGACAAGCAAGGCCTTCAGTCGTTTGGTCCATGCGTTGAATTCAAATCTCGATTGGGATGATGCGGAAAAGCTGATGACCCATCCTTCTTGGTACGAAGG
>JAPULD010000087.1 GCA_027295365.1 Planctomycetota bacterium | reverse complement strand
CCAAGGGTTTTCTGATTTTCCACAATTAAGAGTGATAAACGAACCCGGCGTGAAATCAAATAGATCCGCTGTGCCTGTTACTAGTTGTTTGCTTATCAGATTTGTGCTGGCACATTCAACTCATTGCGCCTTGGGGTGCCGCCTGTACAATATCCCACCATGTGGATTGCATTCATCATCATCGTTGTTCTTGTTGTTCTCGTCGGCCTCGGGGCCCTGGCGTATTACGACCTCACCCAGAAGCAGCACGCCATCCTGCGGAACTTCCCCATCATCGGGCACTTCCGCTACTGGCTCGAAGCCGTGGGACCCGAGCTGCGTCAGTACATCGTGACGGACAACAACGAGGAGCGACCCTTCAGTCGTGATCAACGTCGTTGGGTCTACGCCTCGTCAAAAAAGCAGAACAACTACTTCGGCTTCGGGACAGACAACGAGCTCGAACAATCGCCCAACTACCTGATCATCCGCCACGTTGCGTTCCCGTTGCACGATTGCCACGAAGGTGAGCCGGGCTATGACCCTTCCTATCGCGTTCCTTGTGCAAAAATTATGGGGGGTCATCGGAAGCGCGACAAGGCCTTTCGCCCTGAATCCATCGTGAATATCTCGGCCATGAGTTATGGCTCGCTCAGCCATGCCGCGATCGAAGCGCTGAATCGAGGATGTAAAACTGCGGGGTGTCTGCACAACACGGGTGAAGGGGGCGTTTCCAAACATCACATGCATGGGGGCGAACTCATCTGGCAACTCGGGACGGGGTATTTCGGCTGTCGCGACGCACGAGGTGATTTCGATCTCGCGAAGTTCAAGCACGTGGTGGAGCAGAACGAGATCCGCGCCATCGAGATCAAGATGAGCCAGGGAGCCAAGCCCGGTTTGGGGGGCGTGTTGCCCAGCGTGAAGATCACGCATGAACTGGCCGAGATCAGGGGCATCCCCATGGGCCAGGATTGCCTGAGCCCTTCTTCGCACTCCGCGTTCTCCGATGAGGACAGCCTGTTGGATTTCGTCGAGCATCTGGCGGCTGAAACCGGGCTGCCCGTGGGGATCAAGTCCGCGGTGGGCGAGATCGGATTCTGGCAACGCATGGCCGACCTGATGCTGGATGGGAAGCGGGGGGTTGATTTCATCGCCATTGATGGTGGCGAAGGCGGCACGGGAGCCGCGCCGTTGGTGTTCTCTGATCACGTTGCGTTTCCCTACAAGATCGGTTTCACCAAAGTCTTCGCGGAATTCGCCAAGCGGAAGATCGACCAGAACGTCGTGTTCATCGGCTCGGGGCGGCTGGGATTCCCAGATGCGGCGTTGTTTGCGATCGGATTGGGGGCCGATCTGATCAACGTGGCCCGGGAAGCGATGATGGCCATTGGCTGCATCCAGGCCCAGAAATGTCATACGAACCACTGCCCGACCGGCGTGGCGACTCAGAACGAATGGCTGGTGCGGGGGCTCGATCCGACGAACAAGGCCACGCGGCTGGCGAATTACATCCTGACCTTGCGCAAGGAATTGTTGCGACTGAGCCGCGCCTGTGGGGTGGTGCATCCCGCCCTCATTCGTCACGAGCACTTCAACATTCTCAATGAGCAGTTCGGGACGATGGGCATCGACGAGTTGTTCGGGTATGAGCAAAACTGGGGATTGCCATCGGATGACCAGCAGCGGGACATCTCTACCATCATGCAGGAACTGGTCGCGATGCAAGTCTCGTAAGAACATATTCGTGAAGGTGCCCCAAAGTGAAGATCCGATTGGCACAAGAACAGGATCTGGAAGCCATCCTCGAGATCAGCAATTGGGCGGCGATGAACACGCCTGCCAATTTCGCGATCGAACCCGAATCGATCGAGTCGTGGCGGCAAAATTTCGAGGAAACAAGCCGAATGTTTCCCTGGATGGTGGCGACGGAAGAGGAAGTCGTCATCGGGTTCGCGAAGTCCTCGCCTTGGAAAGGACGTTGCGCCTACACGTGGGCGGCGGAGGTCACCGTCTACATTCATCCCGATCATCATGGTCAGCGCCACGGCACAACACTCTACACCCGCCTGATCGAGATCCTGAAGGCCCAGGGCTATCGCACGCTCCTGGGGGGAATCACCCAGCCCAACGAAGCGAGTGTGAGGCTTCATGAATCCATGGGTTTCCAGAAGGTGTCGCATTTCGAGCGCATCGGCTGGAAGTTCGACCAATGGCACGATGTGGGGTATTGGCAGTTGATGCTGGGCGAATCCGAAAAGCCTCCCGAGCCGATCAAGCCGGTCGCCCAAGTGAGTGATATCGAGTGTCGGCTTTAATCACGATGATGTGTCGGGTGCCACGCCTCATCGTGCAGCGTGAGGCGTGCAGATGTCCAACGTAACCGAAACATGCCTTGCCCTCCGGGTCATGGCTTGGCACCCGGTGACCTAGAGGATGGGTGCCATGAGTAGGGCCGTTGCTTCAACGGTCTTGCCCATGAGAGAATTGCAAGATTACAGACTCGGGCAGGAGGAACCTGCCCATGGCACCCTCGATACACAAATTCAATGCATTCAACGGGATCAGTGCCCCGTGCTGCCGAAGCCGCCGGCTCCTCGAACCGTCTCGTTGAGCTCTTGCACTTCCTCGACCAGGCAATGGGCGACTTCCGCCACCACCATCTGGGCGATTCGCATCTTGGGCTCCACCGTGAATGCCGTCTTGCCAAGATTGATCAAGGCGACCTTGACCTCCCCCCGATAGTCGGCGTCGATCGTGCCTGGGGCGTTGGGGATGGAGATGCCATGCTTGCAGGCGAGCCCGCTCCGAGGTCGGATCTGCGCCTCGTAGCCCTCGGGAATCGCCATCGCAAAACCACACGGGATGAGCTGGATATCACCCGGTTCGAGGGTGACCGATTCGCTCAAGGCCGCATGGACATCGAGACCCGCGGCGAGGTCGGATTGATAGGCGGGAAGCTCGGCCAGAGAATTTAAACGCTTGATGCAAAGGGAGATTCGATCCATCGCCCAAGTCTATCAACCCAACGTGGCTGGTTACCAATGATCACTCAGACGGAAACTTTTCCGGCCTCCCCCGGAAACCCGGAAACCTGGAAGCCTGGAAGCCTGGAAACCAGATACGCATGGAATGCCACAAGCACTCAGATTTGGACTTTGGCGTGCAGTTGTGATGTGGATTGACCCGAATGTTCCCGGTTACAGGGAAACAGAAACCGTCCGAGCAACACTCGTCCGGTCGATCTCGATTCCATGTGACGAATTCACGCCATTGGATTCGTTGAGCAGGTGATCGGTGTCTTCGACCATTTCCCGGGCCAGATCGATGGCCTCGTCGAGAGCGCTGCGTCCCGTTATGGACTTGAGAGGATCGATACGCCCCGATTCTTCATACCGGAGTTCGATCGTGCGACGGTTCTCGATGAGCCGCTTGAGCAGACTGCTGGCGCAATGCTGTATGTGCTTGGTTTCCACGATCATTGATTGTCGCTGAGGGGTGTCACTCACCATAAGTCGATTCTCCGAGGAGTCCGTCGCATGACAAGATCATCTGACGGGCACGCTCGCTTTCCAACTAAGCGGCGTATCTTCCTGATCCTTGGGAAAGGCTGCAAGGCTTTTTAGGCCAAAAAATTGGTCTATATTCGTAAATCTTTACTTGATAAGAAGTTCTAGGCGGCAATCGGGGCCGCCATTTCCGGGATCAAGCTCCGGATCAGATCTGACAGGATTTGAGGGTCGGTCGGTCTCATTTGTGGATTCAACCTGTTCAAGACTTCCTCGATATATCGGCGATCTGGGGGGGCAAGTCTCCAGATGTTGATGTCCCCATGCCGGGTCGGCCTCATCGCCTCGGCGTCATAGGCCAGCGATTCATGCAGCTTCTCCCCGGGTCGTGCACCGGTTATCACGATTTCCAGGTGCCCAGAGGCCGGATTCTCGCCAGTTGACGTTCGGACCCAGGGCTCCAACCCATGCATGGAAATATATCGCTTGGACAGGTCCAGAATGTTCACTGGGTCGCCCATATCGAGCAAGAAGACCTCGCCGTGGTCCGCGGTTTCGTCCACCAGGGCCGCGGATTGGATCACCAGTGACGCCGCCTCGGGAATGGTCATGAAGTATCGCGTCATCCGCTCATCGGTCACGGTCAAGGGCCCACCTAGGGCGATCTGCTGTGACCAGGTTTCCAGAACGCTGCCCGATGAACCGAGGACATTGCCGAATCGCACGATCGAAAACGCCGTCTCGGAGATTCGCTCCTGGTTGACGAACTGCACGTATTGCTCGGCCAGTCGTTTTGTCGCTCCCATGATCGAAGAGGGATTGACCGCCTTGTCGGTGCTGATCATGACGAAGCGTTCGGCACGCGAGGCGTGGGCGGCGTCGGCGACGGCTTTCGTCCCGAAGAAATTATTGTCCACCGCCGCTCCCGGATGGTCTTCCATCATCGGTACATGCTTGTGGGCCGCCGTGTGGAAGATGACCTGGGGCAGATGCTTGTGAAAGAGACGTCTTGTTTCCTCGGCTTCGACGATGTCATGCAGAATCGCCTTCCGTTCAAGGTTGGGATGCAATCGCGCGATTTGGCGATCGATCTCGAACAAGGCGTTTTCCGAGCGATCCATGAACAGAATGCGTTTGGGGTCGTACGTGGCGCAGATGCGCGCCAACTCGCTGACGATTGATCCGGCGGCTCCCGTGATGAGGACGATCTTGTTCTCGATCACGCTTCGGATGGCCGCTTCGTCGATCTGACGGGGGGCCCTCTCGATCAACTCGCTCGGGTCGATCTCGATTTGCGTTCGAGGTCCCACGCCTTCGAGTTGGTCTTCCAGCGTGGGCATGTATCGATCGGGAACGCCCATTTTTCGCAACCGCGTCCTGATGGACACGACCTGTTGATTCATCGCGGCGGGGAGACAGATCAACGCCAACTCGGGTTGATGCTTCTCGATTGAATCTTCCAGCTGGTCAACCGAGCCCAGGAATTGACACCCTGATTGATTGATGTTCTGCGCAGGAATTACGCCCGTGACGATCCAGCCGATCGTTTTGGGCCGGTCGGTCAGGAGATCCAGTTGCTCCTCGAGCCGGCGACAGAGTTCGGGTTGTCCGATGAGAATGGCGGTCCGGGGCATACATTGATCCTTGTGCATCGAGACACCAAGAATCGAATTCATCGACCATTACCGGTGATTTATCAAAGTCATTCGGGGCTGGACTCGTTCTTTTTGCCCCCCAGCAGAGCGATTCCCGTGGACATGGCGAATCCGAGCACGATCACGCCTAGCACGATGAAGGCCTGAATGGTCGTGGGGGTGAAGGTCCTGGGGGCCCAGTCCTTGGCCTCGACCTCATCAACCATGATCTGCGTCTCGAGCATGATGCCCTTGATTGTGTTGCCGATCTGGGGGGGCACGGATTCCTGGAATGGCCAGAGGCCGATGACCGCCCCCAGCAGGAGACCCAGCAGCACGCCCAGCGTGGCGCGTTCGAATTTCTCAAGCAGGATCTTGACGAGGTTGCTCACGCCCACGATGCCCACGAGCACGCCAATGCCCAGGGGTACGAAGACATGCATCGAGGCCATCACGCTGGCCCAGTCCTGGGCTCTGACCGCATCCTTTGCATCGCCGATTGCGGTGAGAATGAGCACATACTGGCCCAGGATGAGCAGGAGATAGCCCCCCGAGACACCGGGGAGAATCATGGCCGAGCCCCCCGCGATGCCGGCCAGGAGGAGCATGGCGTATTGGCGAGATCCGTCTGACGAAGCGACCGAGGAGCCAGGATCGATGGCCGCGATGAGTGCCATGATCCCGATACCGACGATGGAGGCAACAACGACGACCGGATCGACGGGTCTGAGCATCCTCCAGAGGATGGGCGCACCCCCCAGCGTGAGACCGATGAACAGGGCGTACATCAACGAGCGCTGATGGATGACGAGATTGCCGACGAGTCCTGCAAAGCCAACGATCGCAATCGAGGCTCCTCCCACCACGCATGCAAGCAGCAGAATCGTCCTGGGTTTGAACTTGAACGTGGAGACTTCCGCCACCCCATTGATGAACTGGGGGTAGATGCCCACCGCCAGCAGCATGGTGCCGCCCGAGATGCCCGGCACGAGGTTGGCGAGACCCATGAGGAAGCCGCCAATGACGGCGCGGACTGTGATGGCTTCTCCACGTTTCCTGGTTTGAGCTCCAGACTTGGACGCCAAGTTCAGATTGTTCCTTTCTTCTGTCATGCCGTTCTCAAGAATGGATGCATCGACACGATCATCGAGTGAGATCAAAAGTGTATGGTTCTGGCTCAGCCCCCGATGGCCGACATCGTGCGGCTGGGCTGGGTAAAGCCGGCTTCGCTGATGCCATGTCCCTTTTTCTTTGTCCAGGTTGCATCCTGAAGGAACGCGATGATGTCCTCGTCGGAGCCCCCTCGCCTGAGGACGGGGCGGATGTCCCATTCCTGATGGCTGAAGAGGCAGGGGCGGATCTTGCCATCCGCGGTGATGCGCAGGCGGCTGCACGCGCCGCAAAAGGGGCGCGAGACCGGGGCGATGATGCCGATCCGTCCCGGGGCCCCATCGGCGAACGTGAAGTTCAGGGAAGTCGAATGCGGATCGTTGCCCTTGATGGGCACGAGTTCGTGTCGTGCGCTGATCGCCTCGATGATCTGGTCGGCCGTGATCACCTTGCTTCGTTCCCACGCATGGCTCGAATCAAGGGGCATGAATTCGATGAACCTCATGTCGATGTCATGCGTTCTCGCGAAGTCGGCGAAGTCTGCCAGCTCATTGTCATTGACGTCCTTCATCACCACCGAGTTGACCTTGATGGGATCGAACCCGGCCTCTCGGGCCAGCTCGATTGCGCGCACGACAGTGTCCGCAGAGGTCTTGGTGCGGGTGATGGCCTTCACCTTGTCGGGATCGAGGCTATCAAGGCTGAGCGTAATTCGATGCAGCCCCGCCTTGCGCCAACGCGCCAGGGGCTTGGTCTCCAGTAACGACCCGTTGGTCGTCATGGCCAGGTCCCGGATCGGCAATTGTCCCAACTCGTCGATCAACTCGTTGAGCCTTGAGTACATGGTCGGCTCGCCCCCCGTGATCCGCAGTTTCTCCACTCCCAGGCCTACGCATATCCGGGCGAGGGTGATGTACTCATCGAAGCTGAGCAGTTCCCGCTTGGGCATGTATCGAAAGTCGGGGTCCATGCAGTAGATGCAACGGTAGTTGCAGCGATCGGTGATGCTGAGCCTCAGGTCGCGAATGACCCGACCATGCGAATCGAGGAGGTGGTTCGAGGCGCGCGACTCGTCCGGAGCCGCCGGGGGCGGCGTGGCGTCGTTGGAGGTTGCATTGAAGATGGGCAGGGAGGTAGACAAGGATGTTCCGGTTCACAATTAGCTGTGGAAAGAGGTTTATTGGCCTCGATTATAGGATGCCACTTTTCAGGCAGTCGCATTCTTTTTCGATTGCCTTGTATTCATGAGGAACTCCATTTTTCACTTGTTTGAGTACGTTTGTGTGAGATCATTATGAAAGCGTGGAATTTGACTGCCGGATGAGTGTCTTGTTCAGGGACGCGGCACGCTTGGGATATACTCGGGCCAGGCCACGATCGTGATCAGGTGCAGGAGGCGAACGATGAATAACAGGAATATGTTGATGCAGGCGGCCAGCCTGGGGCTGGTCATGGGACTGTTGTATGGCATGTCGTCCGAGGTGGCGGCGAGGCAATATGGTTCTGGCTACGTCAGGGGCGAAGCCGAGCGATTGATGCGGCATGCCTACGACTATCGATACCGAAACTCGAATCACAACATCTTTCGAAGTTCGCGTCACGCCAGTCCCCTGGGCAACATCTTCCGGTCCTCCAGGCATTACCAGCAACGATTGGCGGCGTCCTACGATGGCTATCCGGTGAGCACAACCATACGGTACGACCGAAGTGTCACGCGGGGGCGTGGGAAACCTGGTCGAGGCAAGGCCGGACAAGGCAAGGCCGGCAAGGGGCATGCCCGGAAAAATCGAAGGGGCAAGGGAAAGAATCGGAGCGTGACGATCAGTTATGCGTATCCCCGCCGCTACCCTCAGGGACCGACGGGGTTCTATTCCGATCTTCGTCCGGTGTACCAGGTTGATCCATATCTCATCCAACCGGGTGGCGGGTATGGATACAGCCCTCCCGTCCCGGTCTGGGAGAGAAACCCTCCGCCGATTCTTCGCGCGAAAGAGGCTCCTCGAAGTCCGGAAGCCATCGAGATGGTCGCGCTGAACGTCCAGGCCGTTGATCGCAAGGCGACGCAACGCGTGATCGTGCAAACCATCATCAATCCCGATGGCACCATCTCGAAAATCATCACCAGTGTCCCGATTGAGGATTCAACATCGCCCGGTGATCGCCTCGAGCAGGCGTGGAAGCGTCTGGCGGTGGGGGAGTACGACCTCGCGGCTCGGGACTTTCAGGATCTCAGTCTCGATGAAGACGATGGCGCGATGGCCATGGGAGGCTACGGTCTCGTCAAGATCCTGCAAGGTGAATTTGAATCGGCGGAAAATGTTCTACAACGAGCGATCCTGATCGACGACTCCATCATCGCGAAGCTGAAGCCCGACAAGGCGACGAGGATTGTCCTGTCGCGACAATTGGACCTCTCGGGCCAAGACAATTCCCTCGACCAATCCGATTCCGTGCGCGCACGGCTGGCTTCGATTCTGGACACGCTGCTTGTGCACAATGACTGACGAGCACTTTTTCCTCGTGGCTGGTTCCTGCGTTGCGCGCAGTTCGTGTAGATCCGATGGAAGCCCTGCGGACCGATTGATTCAGGAAAATGACAACGCCCACGGCATTCACCGCGGGCGTTGTGCAATTTCCTGCCAGCTCCCCTTCCCTATGTTCTGGGAGGCAGGCTCCTTCCTTCCCGGTCGGCGATCAGGGGAAGACCGTCCCCCAGGCGGCGAGAAGATCCAGCAGATCCTCGACATCGACCACGCCATTGCCGTCGATGTCGGGCGTGCACTCGCACCAACCGGAGTTATCGACGGCGACTGTGATGATCAACTCGGCCTCGTTGCCGCAGAGATCGATGGCGTAGAGTCGAATCTCGTACTGGCCGTCCGCGATGCCGTCGGTCACTGTGTCCCACACGCCCAGCTTGCAATGCTCGGTGCCGTTGCCGGTGTTGATCGTGGTCCACGGATCGTTCGTGCCGACGGCTCGATACTCCAGGGACCAGCCCGACATGCAGGGATCGGACGCGGAGCCTTCGAAGCAGACTTCACCGCACACGGTCTCGCCGTCAAACGGGCTTGCGATGTTGAGTGAAGGCGGATTGTGATCGACCCGCACCGCGGTGACGTCCGACGATTCCATGCCACAAACGTTGCGAACCGTCAGTCGCAGGTAGTACGTGCCGTGAGGGATGCTCGACGTGTCCCACGTGTACAACGTCCCGACGGCCGGTGCGACAAACGAACCAATGAGAATCCATGGATCGATCGGGTCGGCGTTGACCTTTCGATAATGCAGCCAATCCTGTTCATAGGTACCGTCCGGATCGTTTGCCGTGCCGATGATGCTGATTACACCACACGCACAACTCAGGAAACCCGGCGAATCGATCTCGGCGATCGGGGGTGTGTCGTCGATGCTGAAGCGAAGATCGTCGAGGCCTTCCGAAAAGCTGATTGGACTCAAGAGATCAATGCGAGCGATGTTAGTCGGACCGCCGGACGAGCCAACGCGCACGTAGGTGCGAACACCCGGGCCGGAGGTGATCGATTGTGTGCTGACCAATCCTCCGCCACTGTTGTACGCATTGATGTTGTAAACGATCCCCCCGGGTCCGATCGGATCGCCCATCGTGAATTCGACCAGCGACTGATCGTTGTCGAAATCCATCCGGATCCATTCTTCGGAAAACTCGAAACAGCCGTCCTCGATCAAGAGGGCTCGAGTCCCGGAACTGGTCCCGTTGGTGGGCGTACCGAGGTAGAGATCGACGGTGCCGCAATCGTTGTCGAAGGCTGAGAAGGTGACCCCTGGATACTGGGTGGTGATGAGTGTCCCCAGGGGTAAATCCTCAAAATCAATGGGGGCGCATTGGCCCAAGGCGTCGGTTGGAGACAGTAGGACGGCTGCGGT
>JAPULD010000086.1 GCA_027295365.1 Planctomycetota bacterium | reverse complement strand
TTCCGACTTGCGGTGCGATCAGGGCCATGCGGTTGTCGTATCGCTTCCAATACACGTACCGAGTTGGTCCCTGCAAGCCGGCGAAGATTGCGCCACCAGCCTGCGTCACCGCAAAGTAATACTTCTGGTTCGACCAACCCCGGGGAAGCTCGGCCAGAATCTTGCCAGTCTTCTTGTTGGTCCAGATGGTGTACAGACTGGGCTTGCCATCCGCGGTGGAGACCACCTTGGTAAAGCCTTCGGAAACCTTGGCAAAGGGGGGAAAATCAGGTTTCTTTCCATTTTCGTTCTGCGCCAGGGCAGAACCGGCCAGGAAAATCGTGGCCAGCAAAGCCAGACCAAACAGTCGCTTTTCTCGAATACGCATGCGTAAAAACCCTCTGAGGTGCTGATTCGTTCCTGCTCGAATACGACCCACTCCGCAGGAAAATGACAGATCAAGAGCCTGGGGCAGGCTCGGAGGTCCGATATTCTACCGAGATCAAGGCTTAAAGGTTCGCCCTCATTCGATCCCCTGGAGAAGGGATTCTTGGCGCAATATGCCTTGCGACAGGCCTCCAGCGTCGTCATCGACGCAATTGATTGCGTGATCGAGCCCGACCCGAAAAATCAGGACATCCCCTACAGATCAAACTTCATGGATGTTCAGTCGGCGAGTTCCTGCACCGTCTCGGATTGCTTCTTGCGGAAGTCCAGCAATCGATTCTCGATCGCATCGTCACTTAACGCCAGGATATGCCCGGCATACAGCGCCGCGTTGATCGCTCCGGCCGATCCGATGGCAAAGGTCGCCACGGGAATTCCCTTGGGCATCTGCACGGTGGAAAGCAGCGAATCGAGCCCCTCCAGCGACCAGGCCTTCATCGGACACCCCAGGACGGGACGATGCGTCATCGCAGCGACCACCCCCGCGAGATGAGCCGCCCCCCCCGCGGCGCAGATGTAGATCTTGATGCCCCTCTGTTCACAATCAGCAAGGTAACGTCCAAGTCGTTCATGATTGCGATGAGCCGAGATCGCATTGCACTCATGCGGGATGCCCAGCGTATCGAGGGTCTCGGATGCCTTCTTCATCGTGGGCCAGTCGGATGCGCTGCCCATCAGAACACTTACGATCGCTCCATCTGTCGTACGGTAATCAGCCATCGATCGTTGCTCCTTTGGTAAGCAACGATCCTACACCTTCTTTCTCATTCTGGACAGGCTGACCCAGGGCCAGATCCAGATCCTCGATCAGGTCCTCGACATCCTCGATGCCGACCGAGAGTCGCACGAGATCGTCGGGGATCGCCTTTGTCGAAAACAAGGCATCTTCATGCACACAGGCGTGGGACATGCAATTCGGAATGCTGATCGACGAACTGAAACAGCCAAAACTGACGCTGGTTCGAAAAAGCCTTGTGTCCTGAACGATGCGTTGAGCCCGTTCGTAGCTGCCGGCTCGAAAACTGATCACGCACCCTCCGCCTCGGGCCTGACGGACCTGGATTTCCCAGCCAGGATGATCCGCGAGCGTCGGGAAATACACATCACCCATTGAATATCGCTGCACCAACCAGTCCGCGATGACCTTCGCGTTTCTTTGCTGGGCCTCCAGGCGTATGGGAAGCGTTGAAAGCCCCCTCAGCAACAACCAACTGTCAAAGGGTCCGAGCGCACTTCCCTCGGCATTCTGGACGAATCCGATTGCCTGGGCAATGTCGTCGTCTGAAGTCATGACCACGCCCGCCATGACATCGCCATGTCCATTGAGATGCTTCGTCGCGGAATGCACCACCACATCAACGCCATGATCCAGCGGATTCTGGAGATAAGGCGAAAGCATGGTGTTGTCCACGGCCAAGGTCACCCCTCGCGCCTTCTTGATCGAAGACAACGCTTCAAGGTCACTGATCCGCAAGGTCGGATTGCTGGGCGTTTCCAAGAGAAGCAGTTTCGTTTCGGGTCGAATCGCCTTGGCGACGCAAGCAGAGCGCGTGGTGTCGACGGTTCTTGCCTTCAAACCGAGTCTCGGCGCGAGGTCGTGCAGCAACCGAAAGGTGCCACCATAAATCTCGTCGCCCACCAGAATCTCGTCGCCCGCCTTGCACAGACGTAACAGGGCCGACAAGGCGGCCATCCCGCTGGCGAACGCAAAGGCGTGTTGAGCATTCTCCAGTCGCGCGAGTTGTTGCTCGAGTACCTGGCGCGTCGGGTTGCCCGATCGCGAATAGTCGAATTCATCGAAGGCTGTTGCCTCCGACTGGCCGAACGTGGCGGTCTGGAAGATCGGCACCGACGTGGGATCGTAAGGATTCTCGATCTGACGAGGCGAATGGACGTAACGTGTGCGTGTCTTCATGCCACCACCTCCTGACACGATGTTTGTTGTGAAGTCGCGACGTTCGCTGAAATTCGATTCCGGGCGATTTCCAGAAGATCGGCAAGTACGCTGGTCGCCGTCGGGCATCCTCCCGCTCCGAGCCCCTTGAGGGTCTGGCATACACCATCTTCATCATGCAGTTCCAGCGTATTGCCCGCTTCCTGATCAGGTTTCAATGCATCATTTGGCGGCAACGCCTCCAACTCGACACTCGCATTGACATGTACGCCCTGAATGGCACATTCCCCGATCTGTCGCAAATGCTTGCCTTGGCGTCTCGCTTCCTTGACGAGTGAAACCGCGGATTCATCGAGGCACCGCCTTGAGATTGAAGTCAATGGTAATTCAACTCCGAATGCCTCGCGAGCCAGGATGATGAGCTTGTGGGCAGTATCGAGCCCCTCCAGATCGAACGCCGCTTCGGCTTCGGCGAATCCACCTCGCCGCGCCGTCACCATGGCATCATCCCAGGTATCGCCTTGTTCCAATCGCTCCAGGATGTAATTGCACGTTCCATTGAGTACGCCCCGCACGCGCGTCACTCGCCCTTGCTTCGCCACCCGCCGAACGGCTTCGAGCATCGGCACGCCACCTCCCACCGCCGGTGAATAACTCAGCGTGACGCCTGATCGCCGGGCGAGATCCCGCAACGCCACGCCATGTCTGGCGATGAGTTGCTTGTTGGCGGTAATGACATGCCGGCCTGATTGCAACGCCCGGGTCACGAACGTCCGCGCGGGATTGATCCCGCCGATCAGTTCGACCACGACATCGGCATTACGCTGAAGGACCGTTTCAGCGAGTTCGAAATCGATCGAGGCATTGCGGCTCAGCGATCTCGACTTGAACGGATCCCGTACCCCCACGCCCACGATTTCAAATTCATCTTCATAGTGCAGAATCTGATCAACCACCGCCTGGCCCACATGCCCACATCCCAACAGAGCGATCTTTAGAGGCCGATGGTGCAAGATCGGATCGCCAAACCGGGTCGAGTTCGCGCCGATGCACGTCGTCTCCCTGGCATTGAGGCACCCCACTTCAAAGGGTCGGCCATCCTGCTTCGCCTTCGCGATGGCCTCGGTTTGAACCAGCGGAGCTTCGAGTTGAAGAGCCGGCCCGAAGGTGATCGAACTGAATCGCTTTGGTGACTGAAGTTCGTCATCAGTTTCCGATTCGTTCGGATCGTGATCGTAGAGTCCATCGACATCCTTGATGAGCAGGCAGCGATCGGCCTTCAATTGCCCGGCGAGAAAGATCGCGGTCAGGTCCGATCCGCCACGACCCAGCAAAGAGGTGCGCCCATCCTCGTGCACGCCGACGAAACCCGGCACGACCAGGACGGGGCGTTGATTCAAGCACGCTTCAATGGCAGGTATATCCAAGTTCCGGGGGTCGGCCTCGAGCAATGAGCCCTCGGTTCTAAGGCCGAGTCGATGATGATCCGCGAGCGATGCCGGGATACCCGCTTGTTGCAGGTGAAGCGTAAGGATGGCCGCACTCTGCAATTCACCCGTGGCGAGCAACGTCGCGAGCGAGGTTGCATCGGGAGTCTCCACGATGGATCGCGCCGAGTTTGTCAGTTGATCCGTCAAACCCTCGAAGGCCGAGACCACGACGACCACACGATGACCTGTCCTCACATGGCGATAGATCTCGCCGATCACGCGGGGACAATCCGCGACGGATCGCAGCACCGAACTGCCAAATTTCAACACGATGATGTTCGATGCCTCGCTCACGATGCACCTCCTTGAAACGCGTTCAAAGCCTGGGCGAGATCGGCGATGATGTCGTCGGGGGATTCGAGACCCACCGACAACCTGATGAGGCCATCGGTGATGCCCGTCTCGGCGCGCTGCTCGGGTGGTACATCGCCATGGGTCATGGAGACGGGGTGGGTGACCAGTGTTTCCACGGCCCCCAGATTTTCGGCCAGCGAACACAACTTCAGACTGTTCATCACCTGCACGCCCGACTTGATTCCCCCCACGACTTCGAAGGCCAAAACGCCCCCACCATTCTGTTGCTGCTTTTGAGCCAGCTCACGCTGGGGAAACGACTCCAGATCGGGATAATGCACCGCTTCGACACTGGGATGGGTTTCCAACCAACGTGCGATCCGTAAGGCATGCTCGCTGTGCAGTTTCATCCGCCAAGGCAAAGTGGTCAGCCCTCGCAATGTCAACCATGCCTCCAGGGGCGATTGCGGAGCCCCAAGGGTTTTTCGCACGAATCGCAATTGCTCCAGCAACGATTCATCGCGAGTCACGATCGCCCCGCCCAGGGTGCTGTTGTGCCCCTCGATGAACTTCGTGGTCGAGTACAGACTGATGCCCGCCCCCAGTTCGAAGGGCTGCTGCAGCGCCGCGGTGAGAAACGTGTTGTCCACCACCAGGGGGATGCCAGCCTCGCGACAGATGACACTCACCGCCTCGATGTCCGTCAGCTTCAACGTGGGATTCGCGGGCGTTTCGATGAACACGAGCTTGGTGTTGGGGCGAATGGCTTCCTGAATATTGCGAGGATCGGCTCCATCCACGAAATCAGCGGTGACACCATACTTCGAGAGAATCTGATTGAGCAGGCGAACCGTGCCTCCGTAGACGACATCGGAAACGACGACGTGGTCGCCTGATTGCAACAACGCGAAAAACAACGCGGTGGTCGCGGCCATCCCCGTCGAGAAACACACGGCCGGGGGAGCGTTCTCCAATGCCCCCAGTCGTTTCTCGAGTGCGGCCACCGTCGGGTTGCCGGCTCTCGAATACGTATAGCCCCGATCGACGCCCACCGCTTCCTGGCGATAGGTCGTGGTCTGGTAGATGGGGGTCAGCAAGGCCCCGGTAAAGGGGTCAGGTTCATGCCCGGCATGAATGGCGAGCGTAGCGATATCGTTGGCCACGAGCGTGGTCATTGGTCAAACTCCTGAACGAGAAATTACAAGCACTCTCGATTGAAACGAGAGGAGACGCCACTTCGGGGGGGGCCCGAGTCGGGTGGTTCGTTCAGGTTGTTGAAGGATTCACTTCGCCTGCACAGAGACCACGCCGCCCGGGCTGGGCATGAGCATGGTCATCATTGTGTCGGTGGCGAAAATGGACATTGCCACGATCGTACAGGCGTTCCAAGGCGAGTCAATCTGTTTCTTCAGGGTTTTTATTGATCTTTCACCGGGGCATGGCTTACAGTCCCGCACCTGCCGCGACAAACTCGTCATTGTTTGTGCGTCTTGTCGAAGGACTTGATAGAGCAATGTCTACTCATCCCCCCCATCTCGCAATCGTCGGTTGTACCGGCGCCGTCGGTCAGGAATTGCTTGCCATCTTGAGCCAGCGAAAGTTCCCCATGCAATCGTTGCGGCTGCTTGCCTCGGCGCGCTCCGCGGGATCGCGGATCGAGTACGACGGCGCATGCATCGAAATCCAGGAACTGACCGAGGCCAGCTTCACGGGGGTCGACATCGCGTTGTTCAGCGCGGGGGGCGGCATCAGCAAGATCTTTGCACCCCATGCCGTGAAGGCGGGGGCGGTCGTGATCGACAACTCCAGCGCGTTTCGGATGGATGATGATGTTCCTTTGGTGATCCCCGAGATCAATGGCGATGTTTTGAACGATTTCCCTCATCCGGGGGCGGGGGTGATTGCCAATCCGAACTGCTCGACGATCACCGCGCTGATGGCGGTGGCGCCGTTGCACAAAGCTGTAGCCGGGGGCGGGGGCGGCATCGAGCGAATCGTGGTCAG
>JAPULD010000085.1 GCA_027295365.1 Planctomycetota bacterium | reverse complement strand
GGCGGCAAGAGTTGGCGGAAGAATGCCCGCATTATCGAAGGCGATCTTGAGGCCGATGCCTCCTACGAAGATGCCGTGCTGATCGTGAAAGGAAACGTGTCGGGCAAACTCGATTCCTCAGCCGGTTCCGTTCACATCTTGGGTGATTTGCGAGGCACTTTGAATCTTACCACCAGTGCCAGCGTAGTCATCGCAGGATCGATCGCCCCGGACGCAAGCCTGACCAGCCCCGGCAGTCTCGATGTCTTCGTCGGGGGTGATGTGCATGGGACGATCGATTGCGGGGAGAGCCAGTTCATCTGGATCCACGGCGATCTGCCCGGCACCGTCAAGACCGGATCTCCGAAAATAAGCTTGCATGTCATGGGAGATTATTCAGGTGCCATCCAACCCCGCGACGAACCGGCCTTGCTTTACGTCGATATCCGCGGATTCGCTCATTCGGCGTCAATGAAGGCCATCTATCGTTTCAAGTACACTGAGTTCAAGGCTTCTGTGAGATTCAGCGATCAGCCGCCCGGCTTCTATCCAAAGCGTTCAATCATGAATCTGACCAATAACTGGGTCATTCACAATCAGCGAACTTCAGAGCCCTGATTCAACTGCCTTCACTCAGTTCAACTTGCTCTCGCCGACCAGTTCGTTGATGGACTGGCATCCCTGGATTTCCACCCACCGCTCCAATCCCAGCGCCACTTTGGGCAGCAGCTTCGGATCCACGAACAGGGCCGTTCCCATCCCCACCGCGCTCGCCCCGGCGAGGATCATCTCCGCGGCGTCCTCCCACTTCATCACGCCTCCCAGCCCGATGATCGGCACGCCCGCATCCTTCGCCACCCCCCGGTAGACCTCGTGGACCATCTTCACCGCGAGCGGGTGAATGGCCGGCCCACTGAGCCCCCCGCTTCCGCGACTCAAGCGAGGCTTTCTTGAATCCACATCGATCGCCATCGCGCTGAGCGTGTTGATGAGCGTCAAGGCATCCGCCCCCGCTTCGATCGCGGCGGCCCCCATCGCCACGATGTCCCCCACGTTGGGCGAGAGCTTGACGATCATCTTCGTATTCTTCAGGACGGGGCGAACTTCCTTGAGTAGTTCGCCAAGCATCCGGGGGTGCTCGCCAAATTGCTGGCCATCGGACGTGTTGGGACACGAAACGTTGAGTTCGACCAAGGGCAGGTCCGGAGCCTCGTCGAATGCGCCGGCCACCTCGACGTAGTCCTGAATTGAATGCCCCGCGATGGAGCCGATCACGGTGGTATCGATTGTCTTCGCGTCGGGAAGCTTCTCGCTGAGAAATTTCTCCAATCCGACGTTGGCGAGCCCGATGGCGTTGAGCATGCCCCGGGGAACATCGATGAGCCTCCAGGGTGGATTACCCTCTCGGGGTTCCTTGGTGATGGATTTGGTCGTGATCGCCCCCAGGGTGGAGGGATCGATGACATCAGCGATTTCACGGATGTAGCCGCACGTCCCCGCCGCGGCGATGACTGGATTTCGCAAATCAACCCCGGCAAGGTGTACGGTCAGGTCGGGCATTGGCGTCTATGATAGGCAAAGGCATTCGGGAATAGGCAATAGGCAGTAGGCCAGACCAAGATCCCAGTTCCAGCACACAGGACTCAACGATGGCAACCCTTGATGACCGCATTACTCAGTTCGAGACGATGGCCGAGGCCGATCCCGAGAATGACATGGCCCACTTCAGCCTGGGCAACGCCTATCTCCAGGCCGAGCGTTTCGACCAGGCGTCGCTGAGCCTGCAGAAATGCATCGACCTGAATCCCGATATGTCCAAGGCCTACCAACTCTGTGGCGAGGCGATGATCAACGCGGGTCAGGGGGAGGCAGCCGTCGAATTGCTCAACAAGGGCTATGAGATCGCGGCGAGCAAGGGCGATCTGATGCCCCGGAACGCCATGGGCGAGCTGTTGAAATCACAAGGCCATGAGCCCCCTCAACTCTCCGACGAAACCAAGGACGCGGCAGCCAAGCTCGAAGAAAGCGGCGCATTCGTCTGTCAACGCACGGGTCGCCCCGGCACGCAACTCCAGGAATCCCCCATGCGTGGCCCGATCGGCGATTGGATTCAGCAGAATATCTCCGCCCAGACCTGGAAGGACTGGATCGA
This sequence comes from Planctomycetota bacterium, assembly GCA_027295365.1. Taxonomy (GTDB): domain Bacteria; phylum Planctomycetota; class Phycisphaerae; order Phycisphaerales; family SM1A02; genus JADFSH01. The sequence goes on along the minus strand of JAPULD010000085.1, from coordinate 709 downwards.
TCAAGGCACCAAGGTAATCAATGAACTCAGGCTCGACTTTTCCCGCGAAGAGGACCAGCACACCTTCGACCTGCAGATGTACGATTTCCTGGGCATCGACCCGGACAAAATCACGAGGGAAAAAGTTGAAAGTTGAAAATTGACAGTTGAAATAAAGAGGTCAATCCCCTGTGACTCTTTGTCCCCCCTATTGCCTATTCCCAAATCCCTATTCCATTCCCTATAGCATCATCTTCCGGTGATAGACCCACCATTCGAGCATCATGATTCCGAGGCAGAGGCCGACCGCCCAGGGCCAGAGTGGGGTGTAGCTGCCTTCGCCCGGCTCGATGGACGTGGTCGTATCCGCCCCGATCGTGATTTCATTCAAGGCGGCAATGTGCCCTTCCTCCTGGCTCAGCACGTTGACCGCGAAGACTCGTTCAAATTCACTTTCCGCCCCAGGGACTGTCCACGTGAGGACATAGACCCCTGATTGGCGGATTGGCCCCCAACTGAACATGGTGGGATCAATGATAGTGAGAGGCTCGACATCGCCTTGGGGCGTTCTGATCGCAATGTTCTGAGCCATGGGAGGCAAACGGGACGTGATCGCATCACCGGGCAGGAATCCCTTGGATGCGAGACCTTCGCCACTGTGCCCCAGGTAATCAACGGCATTGACGATGAACGTCACGAAGCTTCGTTTGAAAGGCCAGTTGCTGTCCAG
>JAPULD010000084.1 GCA_027295365.1 Planctomycetota bacterium | reverse complement strand
GAAGAAAATGACGACCTGCATCATCCACAGCCCCTGCCACAAAGCCGATGACGGATTGTTGACCCTGGAGACGGTGATCATGCTCAGCCAGACATACGCCCAGATTCCGATCATTGAAAACGATGCGATTCGCAGGATGTGAGCCCAGCGCACCTTGGCCTCGCGTCGCGACTGGGGCAAGGTAAAAAATCCGAGAGGACTCAGGATCGTCGCCATCAAAAGGATTGTGGTGGTGTTCAACGTGTCCTCGCTCCACATGAAAAAATTGTTGACGTATTGAAGTGGTGATTGAATCTTTTGGGTGCCACCGAACAAGATGAATGTACCCGGCGAGACATTGCTCCAGGGGGTGAGCATGGCTTGAAAAACGAACTCCCATTTGGGGACGAGGTTCCGTTGATTCACGCCATTGATCCAGATCCATTCCTGGCTGATCAGCACTCCCAACGCGATCACGAAGACGCCGTAGGATGCGAGCAGGAACAGGGCATGCAATGCGATGTGTCGTCGCCAATGCAGTGGGTGCTCCATCTTCAGATTCGTCCAGAATCGCCAGGGCCTGAGCATCATGAGAATCGTCCCCAGGCATCGCCAGAGAAACGAAGCAACCCCATCGGCAAACTCGAAGCACCATCGAGGCAGGTTCCGCAGCGGATTCAGCAACTCTCCCCATTCGAATGCGAGTCCGCATTCGGTGCACGTTCCGCACAGGTCGCAAGCGGACTCCCAGGTGGCCATGACCCCTCGCAGGTCGTAGCCGCAGCGGGGGCAGCGTGATTCGCGGATTGTTGAAGTGGTCAAGTCTCGTTGGTTCATCGATTCCAATTCCACGAACAATGCGATGTCGTCTACGTTGTTGACCGAAAGAGAATCCATGACAGGATCTCAACCAGTCGAGGCGGATACCAGACATACACGGCTACCAGTGCAGTGAGCAATGCAATGAGGGTGATGGCCAGCCAGATTTTGAATGAACCTTTCATTTGCAGATACGTCTTGATGGCTACATGCCACCAGATCATCATCAGGGGTAGAAAAGCGACCAGCGAAATTCGCGCCAGCCAATCGAAGACGATCGAGATCCACGTCGGGATGAACCGATATTGTAATTCCGGAAGAACCCGGGCCAAGATATGGAGAGACAGGGCCAGGGTCGAAAACAACAGTCCATACACGAAGATTCGATAGACGTGGACCCGTCTGACTTTCGCCATCCGCATGGTGACGGGAAGAACTAGAAAGACCAGCGGGGCGATCAGGGAATAGACAGACAAGAAAATCGGGATATCCCATTCATCATCCAGGCATTCAAGAAGAAAATCGGATGGCGCTGGCAATGGACTGGTCCACCCGGGACTGGAAACAAATCCAAGTGACGTCTCGGAACTTGGCAGGAGCATGCATCGGATGACAAAGGCATACCCGCTTGTATTTGGAGTGCCAGAGGGAAAGAAATTCTGGTGATACCAGAACGATCCGGCCAATGTCCCCTGCCCGACCATAACCAGGAGCCAGACCACCACGATCAGGAGCATGCCATACAGCGTCAGCCTTGCAATCCGGGGTTCGTGAGCCAGACGCAACTCCCGCCAGAATCGCCAAGGCTGAAAGGATTTGAGTGCGGTCCTTTCAAACCGACGACGATATTCCCCGAAGTCCTGAGCGAATTCAACGCACCAGAGGGCCAGCCGCACGTGACGGCTCAGAAGTTCGGCCCATGCAAAGGCCAGCCCGCACTCGGTGCACGTGCCGTGGAGGGGGCACGCCTCCTTCCAAGTCTCAATTGCGCCCCGCAGGTCGTACCCGCACCGAGGGCAACGGGTGTTTCCATGAACCGCCGAGTTGTTTCCGTCGTGGGGCATCGTCGAACCTCAACCAAACCAGGAGTGCAGGGATACTTCGACACAGAACAGCAACACGGGTCCCATCAGGTACGCGATCAGGCCCAGGGAGAGGCCGACGGCCCAGCCATGCGGGATCTTGAGGTAGTGCTTTGTCGCGCAGGACCACCAGACCACCATGCCCAGCGGGATGAGAAGCAGGCTCGCCCAGCGGCTGAGAAGAAACAGGTGTCGATCGAACCCTCCCACGTACATGCGGTACATGACCATGATCACAATGATGAAAAAAAACATCACCTCGAACACCAGGCTGTAAAGCAGGATTCGAACGATGTGTGACCATCGGACTTTCGCCCGGCGGCGGCTCATGGGCAGCAGAAGAAAACCCAGCGGACAGAGCAGGGCATGGATCGTCGCCATGAAGACGCACAGGATCAACAGCTTCCAATGGAATCGAAAAGAGCGGTTGTATTTCGTGCCGATCAGCAGTTCGGACCAAGTATCCCAGAAGGAAACATTTTTCTGGTACCGGAGCGTCCTCGCCGCTTGCTTCAGGGGCGGGCCCAGACTCATGGTGACGGTGCCGTTGCTCGTGTTCGAGCTCACATGGTTGATACCCGAAATGAAACGAAAACGGCCATTGGTCGGAATCGGAACGATCGCGGTTCCGGTCAGGCGATTCGAGAGGGGCAGCAGCATCGACTTGGCGATCATCCACGCCGGGGACGGCGAGAAGACGGTCCCGGTCTGGATGGCCAGCGTGTTGATCTGGTTTCGGGTCGCCAACCCCTGGCTGATGGCGAAGACCAGGTACAGGGTCAGCAGCGGCAGAAGCAGATACGCGATCACGCGTCGGGGACGAAACACATGGGTCATCTTCATGGATGACCAGAATCGAGCCGGGCGGAAGCTCATGGCCATGGTCGCCAGGGTGGTGATCGGAAAAACGATGATCGAGCGGGTGTATTCGACGTTCCACCGGGGCTTGCGGATCTTGGAACTCAGCAGCTCCGCCCAGTCGAATTCGAGGCCACACTCAGCGCAGGTGCCTCCAAGCGGACTGAAATTCTTCCAGGTCTCGATCGCGCCCCGCAGGTCGTAGCCGCACCGAGGGCAGTTGACATCTTGTCTCGCTTTGGAAGGAGCGTGTTCCATGGAGGGTCAATATTGCCAGATGATTCGGAGGTACAGTACGGTCCACATGTTCAGGCAGAAGGAGAAGTAGCCGCTCACGAAGAGAAGGAGCATGGACATGGCCAGTACGCTGAAGGCGAGTCCCCGGGCGTGGGGCATCTTCAGGTAGTGGACGGTGGCGTAACGCCACCAGATGAACAGGGCCAGGGGCGTAACGATGAAGCAACTCAGCCCGAACCAGTCGAGCGTCCGCTGGAATTCGAAATACCAGCCGCGATAACCCTGGGGCAGGTTGAACAACATCGTCAGCAAAGGGATGCACAGCGCCAACAGGCTATAGATCGAGATGCGAACAATGTGGAGCCATTGCACTTTTGCGATCTTGCGCGAGATCGGGATCAACATGAATCCCAACGGGTACAGACCAAGCACGAACATCGGAAACAATGCGATCCACATCACCGGTCGCTTGTTGTTCGGAAGGCGAAGTCGTGCCTTGAGCACGTCTCGAGGCGAGGGAAATTCGTCCCACGAGCCGGGAGTCCAGATCATCGCACGGCGTATCGCTGCGTTGGGAGGGTTGAGGGACTGGTCGGAAAAAGGCATGAGAATGAATTGGCCGATGGCTTGTATCGGATTGACGGGATTGACCACTGGCGTCAAGGCCGTGTTGTTCCAGACGTTGTACTGGGCAATTCCCTGATCAAAATTTTTCCAGATCCGCCATGCGTATAAGCCGTGACTTCCGGCCAAGGCCAGATACAAGGGTCCGAACAAGAGCGCGAAGAAAAGAATCAATCGCCTCCATCGGGGCCGGTGCGTCATCTTCAACGATCGCCAGAACGATGAGGGCCACAGCGCCGTCAAGAGCGTCAGCAACGTCCGCCAGGGGACCACCCATCGCGAGCCATATTCAACGTTCCATTTGGGCTTTCGAATCTTCGAACTCAAAAGCTCGGCGAACTCGATCTCGAGCCCGCATTCGGAACAGAGCCCCTTCAGGGGACAGGCGTCCTTCCACGACTCGACCACCCCCCGCTGGTCGTAGCCGCACCGGGGGCAGCGGGTTACCAGATTCTTCGGATTGTCCCGATCCGTACCGCTCATCCCCAAAATCAACTCCATGCCGTGTCCGTCCGGCTCTGTTTCATCAATCCGGCGTGCGACTCGGACATACTTTCTGATTCAATTCAGGCCTTGGCAATGAATTAAATCAGTATTCCCGCTCCGAACTCTCGAACCCTCAAAGTGTGCGGCATCCGGTCATGGTGATTCCTGGTTCTCGGCGTCATCCGAGGATTCCGAGGCCGGTCTGAGGAGTTCAGTGTCGAATAAGTGCAGGTATCGCACCCGGGCCGCCTCGGCCTCTTCGGGCAGCAGTGGGTGCAGGGTGTCCCAGAACCGGTTTCGATCGTCCAGAAGAATCCACTGCGCATCGTACTTCTCGACGATGGTCATGATCGTCGCGAGATCGCGTGCTTCTGAAAATATTTCAACGTCCGTGCGGCGCTCGACTTCATCCGTGATGAAGAATTCAAGGTGCAGCCCCGCGACGATGCGCCCCGCAAACGAAGGCACCGGCCACATGGTCCGCATGTCGGCGAGGACGACATCATCTGACCCGACCTGGGAAAGCACAGACTGATACGTGTCCCAGATCATCGGTTGCATGTCCTCGCGTCCCATCAGCGGCGCCAGGAATGGCCGAGCCAGATGCGGTTCGCGCAGGATCGTCTTAAGTTGAAAAAACGAGCAATAGACGATCATCAGCAACATCAGGACATCGACGACGGGGCTCCTCTCACCCTTCCATATCAAGGCCAATCGCCCCGGCCACGTTCGAGGGTCAAACAACTTCGTCTGCGCCGCGGCGTATCCATTGATAAGGTTGACCATGGTGAGTCCCACGAAAGTGAGCCTCATGAACAGCGCCGATTCAAGAATCGCTGCGAGGATCGCCGCCACGATCGTGCCGAGCAGGCACAGATGACCGAACCGGATGATGGGATGCTTTCGCATGGGGATGGTGATGATGGAAAGGGCGAGGGTGGGCAGTCCCCACACGAACACGATCTTCTTGAGGACGCCATCGATGTACCAGAACCACGCATCGGGCTTCGAGAGCGCCGCCTGCAGGAAGTCGTACCAGGGCCAGAGACAACAAAGCCCGAAAGCGATCGCCACGATGGCCCCGAACGTCGCCAATTCGACTCCCAGCGTGCGGCGGGGTGCCGCGATGATCAAGGCGAGAATCCCGCAGACGAGAAAGATGCCCGTCATGCCATGACTCAGGATCGCGATCGCCGCGAGCAGCCCGCAACTGATCGAGGCGATGACGATCCGACCCCGCGTGAGACACTGGTGATACAGCGCCCAAGTGAGCAGGGTGAGTCCGAAGGCGAACGCCGAAGGATTCACCTGGTGCCAGGGAAGATCGCTGAGGGCGATCGAGTTGGCGTAGGCGGTGGGTCGACCATACAGCAGCACCATGAAGAGCAGCACCGAAGTGGCGGCAGAGCGACAACGAAAAACGCCGAGAAAGATGACAAGGCCTATACCAAGCAACAGCGTGTTGAAGACACCGGCGACACTCATCATCACGTCGGGCGAGAGACCGGTCGTTCGGCACCCCAAGGCGAGCGCCAGGCTGTACGGTGAATAACGGATCGAAGGCGGGTCGGCCCGATACGTCGGGTTGCCCAATGCTTCAGGTGGCCAGAGCCGTTCAGTCATGACCTTGACGGCACGGTGATGCTCCCATGCATCGGTGTCCATCCGTTCATGACGTTGGTTGGTCAATAGACCGACATACAGCGTTAGAAATCCGACGAGAAGCAAGTACACCCAGGTCGTGCGATTCGTCAGATTATCTTCACCCAGCTTCGGAAGGGAGTCGGAATCAGGCATGGCGTTCTGCTATCCTGACAATTCCCAGGGGATGATTAACCGGCGTTCGTGCCGTGTCCATGTGTTTCAGCATACCACCCCGGCTTGTGCGATTGAAACAAATTCAACCCGGTTCCTGATGAGTAATGCCATTCCTGGTCCCGGATCGAATTAATAGGTCAGGATCGGCGTTCCCTGGCGTTCGGATCGGGCTCGATCCGAGAGATAAGTCGGGGCCGACCAAAGCGTCCCCAGATCAAGTAAAGGACCCGACGGAAGACGCTGCGGGTGCGTCCCGGTGAGACACCGAACCAGTTGGCAACCGCATTGGCGATTCGAACTGATGGTCGTTTGGACGAGCCGATCATGTCGGCCCAGTCAAAACCGAGGCCACACTCGGAACAGACGCCCCGGAGGGGGCAGGCGTTGGTCCAATCGCCCATTGTTCCTCTCAGATCGTAGCCACAA
>JAPULD010000083.1 GCA_027295365.1 Planctomycetota bacterium | reverse complement strand
ACACGGCGCGTATCATGTCACTACCTCAAGGGGAGGTTGAATTGATTGTTTGTGATGCCGCCAAGCGGATTATTAGTTTTTGAATCGAGAGAGCACATGAAGAATATCATCGACATTCCGGCCATTCTTGTTCTGGCATGCATGCTGACCCTTGGGGGATGCGAAGGCGAGAATGCCGCAACGGAGACCGTCCCCTCGGTGGATGCAATAACCGGGGCGGACGAAATTATGACATCTCAGCCCTCGGCTCAAGATACGCAAGAGAATGCGACCGATCTGGTCCAGGCAATCAATCCTTCGACGACGCCTCCAGTGGCCGTTACGCCAAAGCGTCAATTGCAGGCCGAGGGGTATCTCCTCAAATATACACATGTAAAGGAGCGGTACGATCTATATGCTCCGAAGACGGCTCAACACGAAAGCCCCGAAATCAAAAAGCGAATGTTGTATGCCCAGCAAGCCCTGACAGAGATCGAGAAGGCCCTCAATGGATTCAAGACCTGTAGTGATGAAGAGGCGGAAGCACGAATGATCGGATTGGACAAGAATCTTTCTGATGTCGGCGTGCTGATGGAAGAGGTGGTCGAGTATCTCAATAAGGGTTGATTTCTCGCTCATCTGGGGGGTTTGACTTTTCGGGATTCACATCGGGTTCTCTGCTCATCTGAGAAGCGGAGAACATGCCCTTGTGAATAATTTCGATGACCTTGAACGTAACCGAATCCCTGCGGCTACGACGCAGGGTCTGGTGGCCCACGCGATCAGGGGAATTTCAGGATACGCACCGCGACCTCGACTGCCGAATGCTGGTAAGCGCATCTTCTCCATCTTGGGAGATGCGAACTACGCGGCCCGCTGAGTCTGTTCCTGATCATGCTGGAAGAGGTACGCTTCAACGTCGGCGGGCGGCATCGGCTTGGCGAAGAAATATCCCTGCCCCCACGTGCATCCGATCGATTGCAGCGCCCCGAGGATATCTGCGGTTTCGATTCCCTCCGCCACGGTCTGGATCCCAAGGTTGTCGGCCAGGTTCGTGATCGAGGCCACCACCGCCAAGAGCGAGCGATCACGATCAAGAACGCGAATGAAGGCCTGGTCGATCTTCAGCACGTCGATCGGAAATTCATGGAGCGTACTCAGCGAGGACACCCCGGTACCGAAATCGTCCATGACGATCGGGAAGCCAAGCTCGCGGAGCCGGCGCAACTGAGGCGCGACGTTGCTCCGATCGTCGACGATCATGCTTTCGGTGATTTCCAGTTGGAGGACGCCCGCTTGCAAGCCGTACTCGCGTTGGCAAGCGATGACATCGTCCGGGAACGAAGCTTCCTGTAACTGTCGTTTTGAGACATTGACGCTGATTTTCAGCCTGCGCTTAGGATCACGACTCCGGTTCCAGATGGCAATTTGCGCCGCCGCGGCTTTCAGCACCCATTGTCCGATCGGGACAATCAGCCCCGTATCTTCCGCAATCGGGATGAAATCAAGGGGACTGATGAGCCCACGCTCGGGGTGGTCCCACCGAAGCAATGACTCGAACCCTGAGACCAGACCGGTTTCCAGATCGACGATCGGCTGATACACCAATCGAAGTTGTTCGTCATTCAATGCCTTCCTCAGATCCGACTCCAGTGAGAGGCGATCAAGCGCGTCGGCATGCATCTCCTGATCGAACACGACCACCTGAGCCCGGCCATTCTCCTTGGCTTGGTACATTGCGGCATCGGCATCGCGAATCATCTCACCGGGTTGACTGTAGTCGCGTTCGTTGGTCACCACGCCGATGCTGGCGCTGGAGACGATCAGGTGATCTCCGAGTTGGTGTGGTCTGGCCAGGACGTCAAGAAGTCTTTGGGCCTTCAAGACCGCATCCGACCAGTTCGTCAGATTCCGAAGTAGCACGACGAATTCGTCACCACCAAATCGAGCCACGGTGTCGGATTCTCGGAGCTCGCGTTTGAAGATCGTTGCAATATCGCACAACAGTGCATCACCGACCTCGTGTCCGAGGCTGTCGTTGACCACCTTGAATCGATCAAAATCAAAGAACAGAACGGCGAATCGAGAGCCGTCACGTCGTGCATGCTTCATCAACTGCGTCAGGCGATCAAGGAAGACCGCCCGGTTGGACAATCCAGTCAGCTTGTCCGTGGAGGCAAATACCTCAAGCTGCTCCATTGCCTGTTCCAACTCGCCAGTGACGACTTTCTCTCGAATCAACGCCTCAACGGCCGTGTCGTGCGCCTCGGCCAGCTCTGCCGTCCGCGCGGCCACCTTCGACTCGAGCGACGCGACGAACGCACCGACGGTGACCGTCAGGGCATGTACTTCCTGTGGCCCGGTGGGCTCCAGCCGGAAGGGCTCGTCGAGCCGCATTGATCGCTCGGACGCGCCCGCCAATTGCTGAACGGGAATCACGAGGCGTTTCAGCATCCCGCGGAATATCGCGATGACCATGATGAAATACATCACCGCCGCGACGATAAGCGTAATGGTCGTGAGTCGTCGCTGATTGCCAACTTGCAAGGCATCGCGTTTGGCAATGAACTGACATTGAGTCTGGAGTTCATCGAGCTGATCAAGATATGCGATGGCCGCCTCGTCATACTGTTCGAGGGCCAGGTCCGGGTCGTCGGCGGTCTGAACGGTCGCTGCACGATCCAGCGCATCGTCCATCAGGGATTCGAGATCGGCAATGTCGTGGGTCCGATCGAACATCGACGAAGCGACGATGAAATGGATGTCTTCGCGACACCGCTGTGAGAGGCGTTCCACCAGGACAAAGGCACTGGAGGTCTCCGTGGTGAGAATGTCGAGCATGGCCAGCAGCTCATGGCTGTTCTGCACCAGGCCTTCAATATGTAGATAGTCACTTGACGTCGTCCCCGATTCTCGTTCAGCACGCGAGTTCCCGGCGAGCAGCACGACCGACAGGGTGAGGAGCAGCACGCCTCCGCCCATGACGAACGCAATCAGCATCAAGATGAGACTACGGATACGCATTGATTAGTCAGCCGTTACACTTGCGGTATGATTGCTTCCCGATTGCCTGGCGATCGACAACGCCATGACCGCGTTCTCTCGGAGCTTTCCGGATTCGAGCGCTCGGGCAGTTGCAAAATCCATGCCGGGCAGCGCCGCGACCGATCGAGCGTACTCGTCATCACTCGTACCGATGGCCATCGCATGCGTGATCGTTCCGGTGGCGTCAATGCCACACCAGAACTCGGAGTCACCCGCTGCTCGGATCAGGATTCCGATCGTCGCTCCGTCCCCGTCCACGGCCCGGAGAGCGGTCAGCGACTCGGTCGTGAACGAATCGTGTTCGTCCACACCCTTGAGCGGATCGGCGATCCGCTTGACCTTTGCGGTGCCGGGGAAGAACTGATGGACGGTTCCCAAAAGGCGGGCTTGCGTCAGCGGCTCGTGGAAGGCCGCCTGGGAGACGGCAAGCGTCTTGAGACCGCAGGTGATTGCACAATTCGCGATGGCCTGAGCCTCCGATGGCAGTCCGAGGCGGACAAGGTCGGCCTGGCCGTCCGGACGGATCAATGCCTTCATGCCCTGCAGGTCCAGACCGACAACCTTGGCACGAAAGGCTTCACTCTTGATCGCCTTGGTGTGCTTTTCGCGTGAGCGCTGTACCCGAAAATCGCGGATGCGCAGGTCGAGATCTGCGGCCCACACCAGTTCGACCGATCCCCGGACGCCGACTTCGACCCGGGCGTGCACGAACCCGATCGGAACGCCATCCTTCATGACGATGTAGAGCGAGTGCTTTCCGCGATCCGAGAAGGCGAGATCGAGTCCGAATTTCTCCTTGATGGAGGTAATCTCTTCATCCTCCACGGCGGACACGATCGTGCGATAGCTCGTGGCTTCCGGGAAGATTTCATAGATCTGCCGATCGGGATTGCGCAACGCGCAATTGGCCGCGTATGCAGTCGTGGCGATCATCAGGACGATCAGGGCAAGCAAGACGGCAAGTCGTGTGGTGTGCTTCATATCAGAATGTCCGTCGCAATTGAGCGGTAAAGATCGTGTCATCGACACGATTCAGGTAACTTTCAAAGTCATGCGTGAGTTGCGCACTGAGCGTCCATGGGCTGGCGAAGTTCCAATTGACGCCGGTTCGCATCGTCACATCGGCATCCCATCCGGTGGTGCCATCCTGGGCCCAGTAGAAACCCTGGAGCCAAGCCTTCCACGTGCCATCGGGGTTCGTCCATTCGATGTCCACCAGGGCCAGGATCACATCCTGATCGAAATCCTCACCGACCGAGCATTCGCCTCGCAGCGTGAATTGGCCTTGCACGCTCGTCACATCGACGCCAAAGCGATGGCGACGGATGATGTCGTGCTTTGGATTGAACATCATCATCTCCGACATGGGCAGCCCCATGCGGTAGCGCATGACGTGCATCGGGTCGATGATTTCGGCGTACATGGCCGAGAAGCCGATGACAAAGTTCTCGTCGGCCGGGGTACCGATACGACCGGCGACGACGTAATTGTGAGACTTGTCAACGTATTCGACGCCGGAGCCTCGTGTCAGCGCAACTTCATAGTCGAAGTCAGGCAGGGTGCCGTTCAGCGAGATTCCCCAGTCCTTTTTCGTTCCGATGTTCTGCATCGGGGCGAACTGGCGAAGCGTGAAATGGGTGTCCACGTAGGGCTCAAGACCATATGGAACGTCAAAGTGTCCGATTCGAATGTTTGTCCGTCCCTGGCCGAATCGGGTCAGGTTGAAGTAGAAATCGTGCGCCTCGAATTCCCATCGATGGTCTTCATCGACATGATTCGGAAGCGGCAACGAATCGCGGCGAACCGCATAGGGCTGAAGCAGAAGCGTTCCGATGTCACCTTGATCGTCAGAAATCACCTTATGGATATCGAGACCGAAGGCATGAAGCCAGCCGTTCTGATCACGTTCTCGGGTCGTCTCGAAACGCGTCAGGAGATCGATGCCGACTCGAAGGTTCTCTGTTAAAAAATTGGATGCCTGATCATCACCTCCGGTATCGAAGGTGAAGTCTTCCTCTTCGTCACTGTCCTGGGTGTACGAATTGCCCTCGGGTTTCGCGACGGGCCCGTCGGTGAAGAAAACCTTGACGTCGAGTGTATTCTCGGACGGTTCGTCGCCGGTCGTTGGCGAGATCATCATCCCGGCCGATAACATTGCAAACAACCATACATCCATTCTTGTGTCTCACGTTCCTGAGGGACAAACCGATCCCCATTGGCTTGGGTAGACTAACTTATGGCGTATCGACAGTGCTTTCCCCGGACTTAATGAAGATGCCGTGATTCTGCCGCGCTCACCGGTGTCATGCACTCATATCCAGCCGAAATGCCGATTGAGATGGCTCCAAGGCTCGGGTGAAAGGATGAAACGGTTCCAGATCAACACGCTGAGTTCTGCCGATGACCGCAAGGCCTCGCCTTCGGTGCAAACTTGGACATGGTGTTATTCTGTTCCCGGACGTTGAGTGAATCGTCGATTATCACACGTTTGTCGATCACCACCCAGGTGTCGCGCCAGGTCTCACATTCATCGGTGATGCGACGACTGCACAGGCGGAAGAAACTTGACGTGATGTCCGATTCTTCCTGCCGCATTAGACAGGATTGTCCTCAACGCTTGATTCGCAGATCAATCGCGATCACCCAGTCTTTCGGAATGGCAACGCGTACCGTGATATTCCCATATTTGGCGTCCAGCCAGGGCCTTTGCAATCTCTCTTTGAACAGGGATTTTCCATAAAAGGATCGGGCGTGGCTTGGCGAGATTGTGATCAATCCAGCGCTGTGAATCACGGAGATGCAAAAAGGAGACCGAGCAATCGCAGGCTGGCTTGGCGAGTTGCAACTCGTTACGTGCCTGCTATTTAGGAATAGCACGCGAAGGAATCTCTTGATCGCTCCCCACCGTTTTCGGTGCACCGGATGATATTGCTCGACTCAATTGCTTTTAAAAACGCTACACTATTTGAAAGCCATTTCGGAAGGAGTTTCGTTGTATGGACGCTTCGATAAGTTCCCGATTCACCTTCCAAACTTCCTGTTGAGGCATTCGACATGAAAAACCGTGTCCTTTTGATTTTGGCGACCTTACTTTTCGTCGGAGGCTTGAGTGTGGTACTCACCGGCTGTGGTGGTAATAGTCGTGATGACGTGCCGGCCATGGAAGGCGTGCCGGACGATCCGAATTACAACAAGCCGAAGTCCGAAGACTGAATCCAGACTTCGTCTAGACATGATGACACTTAGGCGAATTGGCCTGAGTTGGTTTCGTGCGCGGAAATTCTGCCTGGCAATGCGTGAGTGTCCACGTTGGATTTGAATTCTGGATTGATCATGCCGTCATGTACATGTTTCCCGGTCATCAACGATAGGACCAGGTTTCACCAGGATTCATCTCTTTGACTTCGATCCCTTCGGGTCTGAATCCAGTCGCCTCCTGCACCAATGGGGGCCAGGTCTTGTAATGGATCGGTATCGCAACTTTGGGGCGGATCAATTCCGCCGCTTTGGTGGCGAGTTCAGGGCCCATCGTGAAACGATCACCAATGGGGATGCAGGCGATGTCCGGCGTATACAGTTCACCAATCAGTTGCATGTCACCAAACAGACCGGTGTCTCCACAGTGGTAAATGCTCACGCCTCCGATG
>JAPULD010000082.1 GCA_027295365.1 Planctomycetota bacterium | reverse complement strand
AGATACGGGGCGACTCTGCCATGACTTGCAAAATGTCATCCCCAAAGTCCCTCGGATAGCTGGTGACGAATCGAAGCCTGAGGATGGCTGGCACTTCGTCATGAATCCGCTTGAGAAGATCGGCAAAGCTTGTCGTCTGTGATCCCGAACTCCCTTTTCCATTGGACTTGAATGCTGCGGCCCCAGGTCCGACTTGTGGGGATTCCGTGCCATGGACCGAGATGGCCACTCCATGCGTATAGCAATAATGGTTGACTGTCTGGCCCAGAAGCGTGATTTCGATGACGCCTTGATCGGCCAGCGTCTTGCATTCCTCGACGATCGAATCAGGGGGTCGATGCACTTCCGCACCACGGGTGTAGGGCACGACGCAATAGGTGCAGAACTTGTTGCACCCTCTCGTGATACGAACGTAGGCTGATCGCCCCCCTGCCTCACCTCGGTCCGGATTGAACGCTCGGGACAGATCCAGAATTTCCAGGTTGTCTTCCGCGGCCGACAACGTCGATGAACGTCGCGAATTATTGCCTTGCAAGGCCACCCGATCGGCCTTTTCGACCGCCTGCGTTCGGGTCGCGTTGTGCAGAAGCATGGGCAGCTTGTTGAGCTCTCCCGGGCCGCACAGCACATCGATCTGGGGATACCGATCCAGAAGCGATTCCCCCTCGCGCTCGGCCATACAGCCGATCAGCCCCAGGATGACATCCTGCCCTTTGTTTTTTTGCAGTCCGACGATCCCCACCCGGCTGAGAACCTTGTTTTCAGCCTGTTCTCGTACTGAACAAGTGTTGTAGAGGATGACATCCGCGTCTGAGGCGTCTTCAACAAAGACATACCCCAAGGCCCTGAGTTGTCCCTGAACCAGTTCGCTGTCCAATTCGTTCATCTGACAGCCAAAAGTTTCCAAGTAAACCTTGGACCCCGAAGCTTCGAATTGTTGCTCGCTCAATGTCATTGCAGGCAATCCTAGCACCGAACAACGCATGATCGAATCGGTGACCAAACACCTTGATGACATCCTTTATCGGACTTCTCAACCGAATATGAAATTTTCAGGCTCTTCCTGTGTAGAAAGACGTGAGAGATGCAATGGATATCTCCGAAATCCGAATGAGCAGGCAACTCGAAGCACTTTGAAAAATATGTTTGGCACATGGTCAGAAAAGGCTACAATCCCGACCAACGCGCCCGGCAGCTGAACCACGAGCCAGAGCGGCTCAAGTTGAGACAGGATCTTCGCATCGCTCAGAAACGTAAAATCTTCGGATGCCTTCTGCTGCTATCAGTGGCCTTGGCCTCTGGTTGCGCCAAGAGTCGATCCCATGATTGGGCTCAACTTTCTCCCCTGATCAAGCCCACGATCATGACGCCTCCCCCGGTCATCCAGCAGCAAGCTCGTTCCGAATCGCTCGAACCAATCCAGTTCGACGATCTGGACCAATCGAGCATGCACTGATCTGTCGTCCGATTCGATCGGGTTCTTCCCCAAGCAATCAAAACTGACGTGTCCGCCTTGAGCGGGCCGATCAACTGACATGCTCCGAGCCGGTCATGGCCTTATTTTGTGTGTGGTGTCCCTGCTGGTGATTGGCGTCGTGATGGTCCAGTCCGCGGGCCTACGCATCGTTCCCGATCGCACCATCGATATCCGGGAAGTGCTCCTGGGCAAACAGGCAGCCTTGGCGGCGATGGCGATCCTGACCCTGTTCATCGCGTCCAGGCTTCCCGTCAACAAGCTGTACCAGACTCGAGGGTGGCTCAATCCGATTCCCTGGATCGTCCTGGGCTCGATGGCCTTGCTGCTGGTGGTTCACCTTCCTGGCATCGGCAAGGAAGTCAACGGGGCTCGACGTTGGATCGAGCTTGGCCCCATCGGCTTTCAACCCAGCGAACTGGCCAAATGGGGCTTCATCATCGTCATCGCCTGGTGGGCTGCCAGACACGCTGATTCGATGCATCTCCTGCGTCGTGGCTTCCTGCCCCCCATGATCCTCCTCGGCCTCGCCTGTGTACTGATCGCCACGGAAGACCTCGGCACTTCGGTGCTCATCGGCACCGTGGGCGTCTGCATGCTGATCGCAGCGGGGGCCCGATTGTGGCATGTCAGCCTGCTGATCCCCGTCGGGGCGGCGGGCTTCGTCACCGCGGTGATGACCAGCGAGTATCGAATCAATCGCCTTAAGGCCTTTCTCGATCCCTTCCAGGATCCACAGGGCATTGGCTATCACATCATCCAATCAATGTCCGCCATCAATGGGGGTGGGCTGGCCGGGCGTGGGCTTGGCAACAGTGTCCAGAAGTTCGGCTACTTGCCCGAGGACACGACCGACTTCATCTTCGCCATCATCTGCGAAGAGCTGGGCGTGATGGGAGCCGCCATCGTGGTCTGCCTCTACGCTGCTCTGCTGCTCGGTGGTTTTTCGATCATCCGTCGCTTGACCTGCCCCTTTCAGAGTCTGCTCGGGTTGGGCGTGTTGCTCACGATCGGTTTCCAGGCCTTGATCAACATGGCCGTGGTGACGGGAATGGCCCCCACCAAGGGCATCGCCTTGCCCCTGCTTTCGGCCGGGGGAACTGGGTGGATCGTCACCGCCTTCAGCATTGGCTTGCTGGTTTCGATGGATCGCACCCTGGCCCGAGAAGCTGAAAACGCCAAGCCTGCCTTCGCCAATCGCATCGACGCCCCCCCCAACGCTACCATGGATCAATTGCAGGATCAGTCCGATCCGCACCCCTCCGTATCACTTGGCAAGGCGTGAACCAACAGACTCCTGAGACAATCGAATCAGCACTGCAATCCACTGCTGCTTCTCGCATGGTGTTATTTGCAGGAGGTGGCTCGGGTGGCCACATCAGCCCCGGTTTGGCCATCGCCGAACGTCTGGTCGAGCGAGATCCCTCGACGCGGTTCCGTTTCGTCTGTTCCAAGCGCGATATCGACCGGACCATGCTGACCAAGGCGGGGGCTCCCTTTACCCCCATTGCGGCCACGCCACCAGCCATCAAGCCTTCTGCGGGATTGCGATTCCTTATCAACTTCCGCGCGAGCAGGAAGGCCATCGGGGCGATGATCCGAGACGAAAGCGTGACGGATGTCGTGGCCTTGGGAGGCTTTGTCGCCGCCCCGGTCGTGTCCGAGGCTCGTGCCCAGGGCATCCCCATCCTGATGACCAATCTGGATGACCCGCCAGGCCGCGCGAATAGCTGGATGGCTCCCAAATGTTCCCGGGTCATCAGCGCGATTGACCTGCCCGACCATGCTGGTTTCGCGGAACAGGTCGTCGGGATGCCAGTCAGGCGAAATGCCATCGCCAGCCTAAGTCCACAAGAGTGCCGCACCAGACTTGGGCTCGACCCCGACAAGCCAACCTTGCTGATCACCGGTGCTTCCCAAGGCTCCACCAGCATCAACCGCCTCGTGACGAGCCTCGCCAGAACCAGCCCCGAGTGCTTCAAGGGCTGGCAGATTTACCATCTGGCGGGGACGGGAGCCGACGAGGAGATTCGCAAGGCCTATGAACAGGCTGGCATCCAGGCCCTGGTCGAACCCTTTCAACACGAGATGGGGCTAGCCTGGGGATGCGCCAGCCTCGCCATCAGCCGCGCGGGAGCGAGTTCCGTGGCTGAGGTGGCGATCAATGCTGTTCCCAGTCTCTTCCTGCCTTATCCATATCACCAGGATCATCACCAAAAAAAGAACGCAAAGCCCCTCCTTGAGACTGGGGGTGTGGTCCTTGCAATTGATCATGTCGATCCCGAACGGAATCTCCAGGAGATTGGTCCAGTGGTGAAAGATCTTCTGGCCAGCCCAGATACCCTCGATTCAATGCAAAATTCCCTCGCGACCCATCGCCCCCCCGATGCCGCAGGAATCATCGCCGACCTGATTCTGGACGGTATTGGCTGACATTTACCGAAGTACTCGCAACTTTCCGAGATGATGTATGCAACGTTTGATACGGCA
>JAPULD010000081.1 GCA_027295365.1 Planctomycetota bacterium | reverse complement strand
TCCACCACCAGATCATCGAGGCGGTCGAGCGGTGCCTGCCCGTGGCCGAAGTCTGCTCGATCGACGAGATGTACTGCCGGCTGATGGGCGAGGAACAGACCCGCGACCGTGCCGTGCAGCTCGCGCGGCAGGTCAAGGACTCCATCTACGCCAACGCGGGCGAGGCCCTGCGTTGCTCGGTCGGTCTCGCGCCGAATAAATTCCTCGCCAAGGTCGCGACCAATCTGCAAAAACCCGACGGGCTTGTGGTGATTGAAAAAAAGGACCTGCCCCACAAGCTCTATTCGCTGGAGCTGTCGGACCTGCCCGGCATCGGCCGCGCCATGGAGAAGCGTCTGCACCAGCGCAGCATCCGCACCGTCGAGCAGTTGTGCGCGCTGAACGAGGAAGACCTCGCCTCGATCTGGAACAGCGTGATCGGCCGAAGATGGTTTCACTGGCTCCGTGGCGATGAGCCCTACGAGCCGCCCATCCATCGACGCCAGGTGGGCCACCAGCACGTCTTGCCCCCTCAGTATCGCACCGACGAAGGGGCGCGGGGGGTCTTGATCCGTCTGCTCTGCAAGGCGGCGATGCGTCTGCGTCACATCGGCTACTGGACGCAGCGGCTGCACGTGTCGGTGCGCTACCTCGATGGGGATGCCTGGGGGGCCGATGCGCCGCTGGGGTGCTGCCAGGACACCTCAAGCCTGCTCGAGGCGTTCGCGGAAGTGTGGCTCCGAAGACCGAGGGGAACTGGGGGCATCCAGGGGGGCGCAATGAAGTTGCCCTTCGTGGTGGGCGTGAACCTCGAGAAGCTTGTCGAGAAACGCTTCGCCCCGTTACCCCTGTTCCCTGAGGAACAACGACGTCTGAGGTTGTCTCAGGCGATGGATGTGGTCAACCAACGCTATGGTCGCAAGACGCTGTACCTCGGGTCAATGCACGGCGCGATCGACACCGCGCCCCTGCGCATCGCCTTCACGTGCATCCCCGATCTCGACCTGCAGGCGTGAGGCCAGGTAAAGTGATCGAACACTAAGCATTGAGCCGACTGTCGCCCTTGAAAAACTTGAGGTGGCGTCATGCATCGATGGAGTAGGATAATCCATGGTTGGAAAATGGAGGGAACCGCCCATGGAAGCACTGGTGTATCCAAACAATCCCACGATGAACTGCAGGAGGCGATGGAGCCGTCACCGCCGGTGGTTCGTGCTCATCCTGCTGACGGTCCTGACCGGGTGCCAGTCGAGTCAGGGACCATCGCGCCCCGAAACCGTGCTCCGGCGCAGCGGTGACGAGTGGATTGAAGTCAATCCCCAGCGGATGACCCGCGACCTGCAGTTGTTCGCCAGCGAATTCTCAGCGGAAGTCGCGGGCACCGCCAGCGAGATCGCTTCATCGACGAAGGACCGACGTATCCGCGAGATGTCGCTGGTGTGGAGGATCAAGACGATTCCGATCATCGACATGGCGACCCTCATCCCCGATCCCCGACAGGGCCTGATCGCGATGTGGCTGATCACCGCCGAGCAGCAGGGATACCTTTCCGAAGGCCGGGGCCGAAATATCTTTGGCGATCAACAGCACCTGGCCATCGCCGCCGCCACATCACTGGAGGCGCGCATTGAGGAGGTGGCCTATCGGTATTTCACCGAGGAGCAGGTGGCCGAGGCGATTCAAGACGTTCAGGAATTCACGGAAGAGAGTCCCGTGATGTCGGTCTTCAATCTCCACGATCCCATGGCGATCAACAGCGGCAATATGGATGACGACGGCATCGGAGGCATCCTCGCGGCACCGCTGGCGCCCTTCAGGGCTCTGGGAGGCATCGGCGACGCCCCGACGGAACTGCATCGTATCTCGCTGGTCATGATGGCTTTTTCGAGGATGGTCGAGCAGCAGCCCGAACGCGTCCGATGGCAGATGGAACTGGCCATGCTGGAACTGGAATCGGGAGAGACCTTGACGACGGTGCGGAATTCGATGGACCGCGCGTCAAAGGGGATCGATTCTTTCGCGAAGACCGCGGAGGAATTGCCGACCCGGTTGCGCGAGGAGATCGACCTTGCGTTGGATTCCCTTGATGAAAGGCACGAGAAACTGGCCGAGTCATTGACGCAGGCCGAGCAGGTCAGTGACGATCTTCGCGCCGCCAGTGAAAGCATCGTTCGGGTCACGACGATGGCCGACGATCGCCTCGATGACATTCGGGCGTTCGTCAAGCAGACCGACGAGACGGCCGCCGCGTGGCAGGGCACCTCCCAGGAAGTCAACGTGCTCATCAAGTCCATCGACGGCATGATGATCGGCATGCGGGAGAATCGGCGCGAAGACGCGCCGCCATTTGACATCAACGACTACACGAAAACCGCCACCGAGCTTCACAAGGCCTCGGCCGAGATCAACGCGATCCTGACCGGCATCCAGTCCGCCGACCTGTCGGGGTTGATGCAGCAGCTCGACGATTCCTCCCGCAACACGATCGACTATGCCCAGGCCAGCATGAACGTTCTGGTGGACAAGATCACCTGGCGTGTGATCCTCATCCTGGGGGTGCTCCTCGGCATCCTGATGGCCTATCGAGTCGTGACCACCAAGCTGGCGACGCGCGGCGGGTGAATTCGCCTTGCACATCGGGCTTGAAAAATCCGGTACCATGGTGGTCGGGAAGGGGGCTCCACCTCCTGAAAGGATCAGGCATGCAGAAGCCCGAGTTCGATTGGTCGCATACGTACGCTTCTTCGCGTGAAGGCGTGCTCGCCCACAACGTCGTCGCGACCAGTCAGCCCCTGGCGGCTCAGGCGGGGCTGCGCATGATGCAGCAGGGGGGCAATGCGATCGACGCCGCGATCGCCACCGCGATCACACTCACGGTGGTCGAACCCACGTCCAATGGCATCGGCTCGGACAACTTCGCCCTCATCTGGGCGGGGGGCGGACTGCATGGTATGAATTCATCGGGCCGCTCACCTCGGGCGATGACCCCTGACAAATACAAAGACAAGGATTCCATCTCGATGCGAGGCTGGGATGGCGTCACCACCCCCGGCTGCGTCTGGGGTTGGGTGACGGCGCACAAGCAGTTTGGCGTTCTGCCTTTTGAGAAACTCTTCGAGCCCGCGATCGAATACGCGCGGCATGGTTTTCTCGTGACCCCCATCGTGGCGTATTACTGGGGGCTCGGAAAACGTTCCTATCGAAATTTCGAATCGTGGCAGCAGACATTTGCTCCCGATGGGAACACGCCCCAGAAAGGTCAGCTCTTCCGCAGTGAAGCGCACGCAAGAACGTTGGAGGAGATTGCCGAATCAAAGGGCGAGTCGTTCTATCGCGGTGCGCTGGCCGAGAAGATCGATGCGCACGCAAAGGCGACGGGGGGGCTGCTGACCGCCGACGATCTGGCCTTGCATGACACTGACTGGGTGCGCCCCATCGAGATGGACTACAAGGGGTACACGCTGCACGAGATTCCCCCCAATGGACAAGGGCTTGCGGCCCTCTTGATGGTGGGCATTCTCAGGAATCTTCCGGTGGCGGAAAACGACGTCGATTCGGCACAGAGCATTCACTTTCAGCTCGAGGCGATGAAGCTCGCGTTCGCCGATGCCCATCGCTACATTGCCGACCCGGCATGGATGGATGTTCGCGTCGAGGACCTGCTCGACCCGGGCTATCTCGAATCAAGGGCCAACCTCGTCGATCCCGATCGCGCCCAGGATTTCAATCATGGCCAGCCAAAGGAGGGGGGTACGGTCTTGCTGACCACGGCCGACGCTGAGGGCAACATGGTGAGCTGGATCCAATCCAACTATGGCGGATTCGGTTCTGGCATTGTCATTCCCGACACCGGGATTGCCTTGCAAAATCGAGGCTGCTGCTTCACGCTCGAAGAAGGTCACCCCAACCAGATTGGCGGGGCCAAGCGTCCCTACCACACGATCATTCCCGCGTTCGTCACCAAGGATGGCAAGCCCCTCATGGCCTATGGCGTGATGGGAGGGCTCATGCAACCCCAGGGCCACGCCCAGGTGCTGGTAAGGATCGCCGACTATGGGCAGAATCCTCAGAGCGCGATCGATGGACCCCGATGGCGCGTGTCGAATGGGCTCAACGTGGCGCTGGAGCCCGAGTTCGACGCAAGCGTGGCGGAGGAATTGCGCGACAAGGGCCACAACGTCAACGTCGAAGGATTCCCCGGGTCAACGTATGGCCGAGGCCAGGCGATCTACAAACTCGAAGACGGGTATTTCGGCGGCAGCGATGGCCGATGCGACGGGCAAGCGGTTGGGTATTGAGGCTTGGTTGTGCTTGAGGGATTCGGGAAGCCGTTAAGGTGTTTCAAATGCGTAAAGATCTCATACTTGAATTTCGGTTGTGTGTTTTATTCGGTGTAGTGCTTACAGTGATTTTCATTGCTGGAATACCATTCAGTGTTCAGCATCAACATAATGTAATGAAAACAGCTCAATCTCAAGTTGCTTTGATTCGAACGGATGGATATTTGAATGATCCACAGAGCGGACAACTGACACACCTTGATGTCTTTGGTGTCGATTTGTTGGAAGAAGTGAATACTTGGCGCGCCATATTTTTCTATCTCGTTGGGACTTTTGCTGTGATCATGTATTTCATGGCATGGCGAATTAGAAAATGGTCAATTGAAAATCGACTTGAGCGATCATCTTAATTAAATGATAGTCATAGAGTTGATCCGAGTAAGTCTCCATGCCCGACTCCCCCTCAACCTGCTGGACCATGATCCGCGACGCGTCGGGGGGCGATGCCACGGCCCGTGAGCGGTTCGCTTCGATGTACGCGCCGGTGATTCGCGCGTATCTGGGAGCGCGTTGGGGGGGTGGTCCGTTGCGAGAGGTGATCGAAGATGCCCAGCAGGATGTGTTTATCGAATTGTTCCGCGATGGAGGAGCGTTGGGGAAGCTTGATGAACAAAGTGAAAGTGGATTCCGAGGCTTTCTCTTTGGCGTGACGCGCAACGTCGCCCGACGGCACGAACAAAAGAAACAACGATCTCGAAGCGACCAGCCCGCCACGGCGTTCTTCGATCATCTACCCGACGATGAACCTCGTTTGTCGCAAATCTTCGATCAAGCCTGGGCAAAGAGCCTTTTGCATGAGGCGGGGCGAGTGCAGCATGAAAAGGCAGCCGAACTCGGCTCCGAGGCGATCCGCCGACATGATCTGCTTCAGCTTCGATTTCGCGATGGTCTACCCATCCGGGACATCGCGGCTCGCTGGGACGAACCGGCCGAACACGTCCATCGGGAGTACGCCAAGGCGAGACGGGAGTTCCAGGAGGCCCTCCTGGAGGTGATCCGATTCCACCACGAGAACGCCTCGGAAGAGCGATTGGCCCAGATCGCCAAGGACCTCATCGGGCTTCTGGCTTTGTGAGTTCCAGCCACGAATGGCATCTTTTAACAAAATTCGTCAAAATGAAAATTGTCGCGTGTGAAAATCGCGTCGCGGTTGAACCTGTTGATGAGGACGATGCATCGATCGGAGGAACACCATGGTCAACGAACCGAATGAACCCCAGGATTTACCCAACATCCTCGATGACACGTTGCTGGATCGCGCCATGGCCCAGGCTTTTGAAGCAAGCAATGGAAACGATGAGAGCAGCGATGCTCCGATCAGTGTCTTGCAACGCATCGAACAGAGGCATGGCGCGCAGACTCGCATCGCACTCCGTGATGCCGATGCCGAGGGTGAAGGTCAGGACACGCTGGTGCTTCCATCTCGGAAGGACGAGGCGAGTGGAGCAAAGCTTTTAGGCGATCGCTATCAGGTGTTTGGCGAAATCGCCCGAGGCGGGATGGGCACGATTCTCAAGGGGCGCGATGCCGACTTGGGACGGGAAGTTGCCATCAAGGTCTTGCAGCCCAAGTTCGCCAAGCAACCTCAGATGGTGCAGCGATTTGTCGAGGAAGCACAAATCACGGGGCAGTTGCAGCATCCGGGAATTCTCCCGGTCTACGAGTTGGGATTGCAGGATGATGCGAGGCCTTACTTTTCCATGAAGCTCATCAAGGGGCGCACGCTGGCCCACCTGCTTGAAGAGCGGCAAGGTGCCGAAACTGATCGAGCGAAGTTCCTGAAAATCTTCGAGCAGATCTGCCAGGCGATTGCGTATGCCCAGGCCCGGGGCGTTATTCATCGCGATTTGAAACCCGCCAACGTCATGGTCGGTGCCTTTGGTGAAGTGCAAGTCGTGGATTGGGGACTGGCCAAAGTGTTGGGGCAGGGTACTGACGATGATGGATTCGTTGGGGCGGCGACCGGAACTCGGATCGAAACCGTCCGAACCGAGAAGCCCGGCAGCGCCTCAATGGTCGGTGCCGTCATGGGAACTCCCGGTTACATGGCCCCCGAACAAGCAAAGGGCGAAGTTCGCGAGATCGATGAGCGCACGGACGTGTATGCCTTGGGAGGCATGTTGTTTGAAATCCTCACGGGTTCACCTCCCGTGGATCGCATGAACGAAAAATCGAGCGAAGAATTCGACGTTCAACCACTTGAGATGAAAGAAATCAAGGCCCAGCTTCACCTGGGGACCGTCGATGATGAACTGATTGAACTGACGTGCAGCTGCCTTGCACTTCGTCGTCGTGATCGCCTCCGGAACGCAAAAGTGATAGCCGATGCGCTCAACAAGTACCTCGCTTCGTTGGAGACGAGGGCTCATGAGGCCGAAGTCCGATCCGCTGAAGAACAAGCAAGGGCGGAATCCGAACGTCATCGAAGGCGGCTGACCATTGCCTTGGCGTCGATCATCGTGATCGCCACGCTCGGGCTCGCTTTGGGGGGAGGCATGACATACGCCGGGGTTAAGAAGAGGGCAGAAACCAACACGTCAAATCTCGCCTTGGCGATCTCCACGACGGGTGGGCAACTGGGTGTGGCACGAGCCGCCAGGATCGACAACGACGAAGTCTGGGAGGCCTTGGACGCCGCGGGTCTTCGGGTGGAGGCGTTGCTGGAACTGGTGCCCCTCGATTCGGAACTCGCGGTGCAGGCCCTGGCCTTGCTCGATGAGATTGAGGTCAGGTCACGTCGGCGAAAATTGGGCGCCACGATCGAGAACGTTGTCATCTATGGAGCCACGCATTACGACTCGGACAGCTGGCAGGAAATGGAACGCAACATCGTGGCCGTCCTTCTGGAATTTGACATCGATCTGGACACGATGGAGCCCGACGAGGTC